>JAJTHD010000005.1 GCA_021297925.1 Lysobacteraceae bacterium | reverse complement strand
GCTCGTGAGCTCCGGGGTTGGGCCTCCCCGCGCGTCCGTGGCCGAACCCCGGCGCCTCGGAAGGCTTGGGGGCACCCCGGCACGGGATGGTTCACGCGGGTGTGGATTCCTCTGTCGCGGTGGCCTCAAGGCCACGGCCGCCGGAGGTCGGCGCCCGCCGGGCCGGGGTTCCGGCCTTGCGAAGCGCGGGATTCTAGCCCGCTGGCAGGGTTGTGGACAAGTCGGCACAATCCGGGGCATGAAAGTGACCTTCAAGACCCCCGAGCAGATCGCCCGGATGCGCGAGGCCGGACGGCTGGCCGCCGAAGTGCTGCAGGTCGTCGCGCCCTACGTGAAGGCGGGCGTGACCACCGCCGAACTCGACCGCATCTGCAACGAACACATCGTCAACGTCCAGAAGGCCATCCCGGCCAACGTCGGCTACAAGGGCTTTCCGAAGACCGTGTGCACCTCGGTCAACAACGTCATCTGCCACGGCATCCCGTCGGACACCAAGGTGTTGAAGGACGGTGACATCCTCAACATCGACGTCACCGTCATTAAGGACGGCTGGCACGGCGACACCTCCCGCATGTACGTGGTCGGCGAGCCCTCGGTACTGGCCAGGCGCCTGATCGACGTGACGCGCGAGGCGATGTTCCGCGGCATCCGCATGGTCAAGCCGGGCGCCACGCTGGGCGACATCGGGCACGCGATCCAGAGCTACGCCGAAAGCGAACGTTTCTCGGTGGTGCGCGAGTACTGCGGCCACGGCATCGGGCAGATCTACCACGAGGACCCGCAGGTACTGCATTACGGCAAGCCCGGTGAGGGCCTGCGCCTGCAGGAAGGCATGACCTTCACGATCGAGCCGATGATCAACGCCGGCGCCCGCCACACGAGGCTGCTGCCGGACGGCTGGACCGTGGTGACCAAGGACAAGTCGCTGTCGGCGCAGTGGGAGCACACCGTGGCGGTGACCCGCGAGGGCGTCGAGATCCTGACCCGGCTGCCCGGGGACGACAACGACCTGTGAGCGACCCCGTGCCCGCGCCGGTCGAGGCCTGCTGGCAGGACGCCGCCCGTGCCGTGCTGGCCGACGCCCGGGCACAGGTGGCGGCCCGATTCGACGGCGGCGAGGGGATCGAGCGCGTGCTGGCGGCGCAGGTCGCCGCGGTCGACGCGACCGTCCTCGACGCATGGACGGCCTGCATGGCGGACGCTCCGGGCCTCGCGCTGCTGGCGACCGGGGGCTACGGCCGCGGCGAGCAGTACCCGCATTCCGACGTCGACCTGCTCGTCCTCGGCGAGTCCTCGGCGCAGCGCGCCCACGAGGCGGCGATCGGCGCCTTCCTCGCGGCGCTCTGGGACATCGGGTTGAAGCCCGGAACGGCCGTGCGCTCGATCGACGAGTGCGTGCAGGCCTGCCGCGAGGACGTGACCACGCTGACCGCGCTGACCGAGGCCCGCCTGCTGGCCGGACCGGTCGACATCCTGGACCGGCTTGACGCCGCGCTGGCCCCCGGCGCCCTGTGGCCGCCGCAGGACTATTTCGAGGCGAAGCGCGGCGAATGGTCGGCCCGCCACGCCCGCTACAACGACACCGCCAACAACCTCGAGCCCAACCTCAAGGAGGGCCCCGGCGGCCTCCGCGACCTGCACACCCTGACCTGGCTGGCGCGCCGCCTGTACCGAGTGCCCGGGCTGGAGGCGCTGGTGCCGCTCGGCCTGCTCGGCGCCGACGAGGAGGCGACGTTGCGTCGCGACTGGCGCACGCTGGCGCGGCTCCGCTTCGGGCTTCACCTGGTCGCCGGCCGGCGCGAGGAGCGCCTGCGCTTCGACCACCAGAAGACGTTGGCCGCCCGGCTGGGTTACCGGGACGTGGGCAGCGACAACCTCGCCGTCGAGCAGATGATGCAGGCGCTGTTCCGCGCCGCCCACACCGTCCAGCGGATCAGCGAGCGCCTGCTGCAGCGCTTCGAGGAGCAACTGGCGCCGCGCCTCGAGGTCGCGCCGGTCGCCCCCGGCTTCGTACTCGTCAATGGCTACCTGAAGCGCGAGGCCGACGCCCCCGTGCGCTCGGCGGCCGAGGCCTTCGCCGTGTTCGCGACCTGGGCGGCGTGCCCGCCGGGCACCGGCCTGCATTCGGAGACCGCGCGCGCCCTCGCCGAGTCCTTGCCGCGGATCCGCCCCTACGACGCGCAGGACGAGGCGACCCGCGCGGTCTTCCTGTCGCTGCTGCAAGGGCCGCAGCCGGTCGAGACCCTGGCGCGGATGGCCCATCTGGGCGTCCTCGGTCGCTACCTGCCGGCCTTCGCCAAGGTCGCCGGGCGCATGCAGTACGACCTCTTCCACGTCTACACGGTCGACCAGCACACGCTCGAGGTGTTGCGGATCATGGCCCGCTTCGTGGACGGGTCCGACGATCGCTTCCCGCAGGCGCGGCGCGTGCACGACCGGCTCAAGGCGCCCTGGCGCCTGCTCGTCGCCGGCCTGTTCCACGACATCGCCAAAGGCCGCGGTGGCGACCATTCCGTGCTGGGCGCGGAGGACCTGCGCGCCTTCGCCGCCGCCCATGGCCTGCGCGATGCCGATCGCGAGCTGCTCGCGTGGCTCGTCGAGCAGCACCTGTTGATGTCGACGACGGCGCAGCGGCAGGACATCTCCGATCCGGCGGTCGTCGAACGCTTCGCGCACGCCGTCGGGGACCGCGAGCGCCTCGACCACCTCTACCTGCTCACCTGCGCGGACATCGCCGGCACCAGCCCCAAGCTCTGGAACACCTGGAAGGAGCGGCTGCTCTCTGACCTGTACGACGCGACGCGCCTAGCGTTCCGGCGCGGGCTCGAACACCGTGTCGACACCGAGGCGAGGGTCGCCGAGGGGCGCGATGCCGTGCGGGCGTTGCTGCCCGACATCCCCGGGGTCGACCTCGCGCGCGTCTTCGACGAGTTCCCGGCCGAGAGCTTCCTGCGCTATCGCCCGGAGCAGCTCGCGACGCAGGCGCGCGCCATCCTGTCGCACGGCGACCCGTCGAGGCCGCTGGTGCTGGTCCGCCCGCAGGGCGGCGCCTACGAGGCCTTCGTGTACTCGCCCGACCGCGACGGCCTGTTCGCGACGCTGACCGCCACCTTCGACCGCCTCGGCTTCTCGATCGCGGTCGCGCGCATCGTCACGTCGACCTCCGGGATGAGCCTCGACACCTTCTCGCTGCTGCCCCTGCACGAGGGCGGCGAGGCCCCGGAGGAGCGCGCGCGCCACGCGACCCGCGTCCTGACCGAAATCCTGTCGCGCCCGGCCAGCCCGCTGCACCCGGCGCGGCGCGCGATGCCCGCCGCGCTGAAGCATTTCCGCGTCAACCCGCGCGTGGAGTTCCGAGACCTCGGCGACGGCCAGCGCACGGAGCTGCTGCTGGTCGGCACTGATCGCCCCGGCCTGTTGGCCGACATCGCCCGCGTCCTGCGCGAACGCCGCCTGCGCGTCCATGACGCGCGCATCGCCACCTTCGGCGAGCGTGCAGAAGACCTGTTCCTGATCTCGGACGAGGCCGACCGCGCCCTGTCCGACCCCGACCTGGTCGAGCGCCTCCGGATGGCGCTGACCGCCTGCCTCGAAGGAGACCGACCGCATGCCCCGCCGCACGACCCCCGTCCTCGCTGACCTCCAGCCGATCATCGAATCGGCCTTCGAGCGCCGCGCCTCGCTGTCCGAGGCGGAGATCGAGGGCTCGCTGCGCGAGGTCGTCGAGACGGTCGTCGGTGCCCTGGAATCGGGTGCCGCGCGCGTGGCGGAGCCGAACAGCGACGGCACCTGGCGCGTCAACGAGTGGCTGAAGAAGGCGGTGCTGCTGTACTTCCGCTGCAACGACATGCAACTGGTCGAGGCCGAGCCGGCGCCGTTCTGGGACAAGGTGCCGCTGCGCTTCGAAGGCTTCGATGCCGCCGATTTCCGCGAGGTGGGCGCCCGCGTGGTGCCGGGCGCGGTGGTGCGCCGCGGCGCGCACATCGGCAAGGACGTGGTGCTGATGCCCAGTTTCGTCAACATCGGTGCCCACGTGGGGGCCGGCACCATGGTCGACACCTGGGCCACGGTCGGCAGCTGTGCGCAGGTCGGTGCGCGCTGCCACCTGTCGGGCGGCGCGGGCATCGGCGGCGTTCTGGAGCCCCTGCAGGCCAGCCCGACGATCATCGAGGACGACTGCTTCATCGGTGCGCGTTCGGAGGTCGTCGAGGGCGTCGTCGTCGAGCGCGGCAGCGTGATCGGCATGGGCGTCTTCATCGGCCAGAGCACGCGCATCTACAACCGCATGACCGGCGAGATCAGCTACGGCCGCGTGCCGGCCGGCAGCGTGGTGGTGTCCGGCCAGCTGCCGTCCGCCGACGGCAAGTACAGCTTGTACGCGGCGGTGATCGTCAAGCAGGTCGACGCGAAGACGCGCAGCAAGACCTCGATCAACGAGCTCCTGCGCAGCGGGGACTGACCCATGGCGACGACGCTCTACGGCCTCGCGGCCTGCGACACCTGCAAGAAGGCGCGGAACTGGTTGGACCGTTTCGGCATCGCGCATGAGTTCGTGGACTATCGCGCCGAGCGCCAAGCGCCCGAGACGCTGAAGGCCTGGGCCGCGCAGCTGGGTGGCTGGGAGAAGCTGATCAACAAAGCCAGCACCACGTGGCGACAGTTGCCCGAGGCCCGCAAGAGCCCCGGCAGCGATCCGGAATGGTTGCTGCTTCTCAAGGAGCATCCCGCGCTGATCAAGCGCCCGGTGCTGGTGACGGATGACGGCGTGGTGTCGGTGGGCTTCACCGACAACGCCTACAAGGCACGGTTCGGGGTGAAGAAGTGAGCCGCAGCGACTCGCCGGTCGTCGTGCTCGCCAAGGACCTGATCGCGCGACCTTCGGTGACGCCCGAGGACGCGGGCTGCCAGGCGCTGGTCGCGGCGCGGCTGTCGGCCTTGGGTTTCCGCTGCGAATCGCTGGACTTCGGCGAGGTGAAGAACCTCTGGGCCACGCGGGGGCGGGGCAGCCCGGTCGTCGTGCTGCTCGGCCACACCGACGTGGTGCCGCCGGGCCCGCGCGAGGCCTGGGCCTCCGATCCCTTCGTGCCGACGGTGCGCGAGGGCGTGCTGCATGGCCGCGGCGCCGCCGACATGAAGGGCAGCGTCGCTGCCTTCGTCGTGGCGATGGAACAGCTGGTCGCCGCGAACCCGGACCACCCCGGAACGTTGGCCGTGCTCCTGACCTCCGATGAGGAAGGCCCGTCGATCGACGGCGTGCGGAAGGTGGCCGAGCACTTCCGCGCCACCGGCCAGCGCATCGACTACTGCATCACCGGCGAGCCCTCGTCGAGCGAGCGCCTCGGCGATGTGTTGCGCGTGGGCCGTCGCGGCTCGCTGTCCGTCGCGGTCGAGGTGCGCGGCGTGCAGGGCCACGTGGCGTATCCGGAGAAGGCGCTGAACCCGATCCACGCGCTGGCGCCCGCGCTGGCCGAGCTCTGCGCGCGGCGCTGGGACGAGGGCTTCGCGAGCTTCCCGCCGACCAGCTTCCAGGTGTCCAACATCACGGCCGGCACCGGCGCCGACAACGTCATCCCCGGCGCGCTGCAGTTCGTGGCGAACTTCCGCTTCAACCCGAACTGGACCAGCGATGCGCTGGTCGCCGAGTTCGAGGCGATCCTCGCGAAGCACGGCGTCGACGCGGCCTGCCGCTGGCGCCGCTCCGGCGAGCCCTTCCACTGCGACGAGGGCGTGCTGCGCCGCGCGGCGCGCGCGGCCATCCAGGCCCGTTGCGGGATCACGCCGGACGAGAACACCAAGGGTGGCACCTCGGACGCGCGCTTCATCGCGCCGCTCGGCGCGGAGTGCGTCGAGCTGGGGCCGGGCAACGCCAGCATCCACAAGATCGACGAGGGCGTTCGCCTCGACGAGCTCGAAGCGCTGCCCGCGCTGTTCGCCGAGGTGATCGAGCGCGTCTGGGCCGGGCACGCGGCCTGACAATCGCGCCGCCTCCCGCCGGGTCCGCCAGCGCGCGCTCGATGGGGTGTCCTTCGGCACGTGGGCCGCGGGGCCGGGTCGGCTAATGTCCAGGCACCGCCTCTCGGAACGTCGGCGATGGACCTGCTGCAGCGCCTCCTCAACTTGCGTGCCGGCGAATGGCGGCCCGTCCTGCTTTCCGGCATGTATTTCTTCGCCGTGCTGGCCGCCCTGATGCTGCTCCGGCCCGCGCGCGACGCCCTTGGCATGCAGCGCGGGATGGATGAGATCCGGTGGCTTTTCTTCGGCACGGCGGCCGTGACCCTGCTGGTGCAGCCGCTGTTCGGCTGGCTCGTCGCGAAGTGGCGCCGCATGCGATTCATTGCTGCCTGCCACGGCTTCTTCGCCCTGTCCCTCCTCGGGTTCCACCTGCTCCTCGTCGCGGCGCCGGACGCGATCGGCGTACGCAGTGGGCAGGCGTTCTACGTCTGGTTCAGCGTCTTCAATTTCTTCGTGACGATGTTGTTCTGGGCCCTGATGGCCGACCGTTTCACGCTGGAGCAGAGCCAGCGGCTGTTCCCGCCGATCGCCGCGGGCGGGACGCTCGGCGCCATCACGGGATCCTGGGCGGCGGGCGCGTGGGTCGCCGCGATCGGCACGCCGGCGTTGCTGCTGGTGGCTGCTGGCCTCCTCGTCGTCGCGGTCGTCCTGGCCGCCCAGGTGATCCGCACCACCGAAGCCGTCCCGGTCGCGCTCTCCGCCAGCCGCGACGAGGCGCCGATGGGCGGCAGCGCTTGGGCCGGCCTCCGCGCGCTGCTGCGTTCGACCTACCTTTCCGGCATCGCCCTGTACGTCCTGGTCCTCGCGGTGATGGTGACCTTCCTGTACTTCACCCGCCTGCAGCTGGTGGCTGGATTGGAAAGCGGCTTGGACGCGCGGACGGCGCTGTTCGCGAACGTCGACTTTTGTACCCAGCTCGCGACCCTGCTGTTGCAACTCGTGTTGGCCGGGCACCTGATCAAGCGCATCGGCATGCCATTGACCTTGGCGCTGCTGCCGGCCGTGGCGGCGCTGGGCTTCATCGGCCTGGCCATCGTGGGATCGCTGCTGGCCCTCGTCCTTGTCGAGGCCACGTTCCGGGCCGTCCAGCGCGCGGTGATGCGTCCGGCCCGGGAGACCTTGTTCACCGTCGTGGATCGCGAGGAGAAGTACAAGGCCAAGGCGGTGATCGACACCTTCGTCTACCGTCTGGGCGACATTGTCGGTGCGCAGTCCGAGGGCCTGCTCGGGCGTCTCGGATGGGGCCTGCATGCGCTGGCGAGCGTTGCCGTTCCTTTGGCCCTGTTCTGGGCGGTGCTGGGGGTCTGGCTGGGACTGCGCCAACGGGCGCTTGCCAAGACCGACGATGGCGGGGTAGGGTCTCCACCATGTTGAACCGCGCCCTCAATCGCAATAACGCCAATAACCGCAACGCCGAAAGGCGGCCGCGGCGTTAGGCGCGTTCAGCACATCGAACCCCGAACCCCGAAGGCCCGCCTGGCAACAGCGCGGGCCTTCTCCTTTTTTTGCGCTATCGAAACCCCAAGGAGCTTCCCATGTGCGGCATCGTTGCAATCTTCGGGCTTAAAGCCTCGACCGACCTCGAACCCCTTCGCCGCCAGGCCGTGCAGGCCGCGGCGCGCATCCGCCATCGTGGGCCGGATTGGAGCGGCGTCTACGCCGATGCCGGCGCGGTGCTGGCGCATGAGCGCCTTTCCATCGTCGACATCCACGGCGGCGCGCAGCCGCTGCGTTCGACCGACGGCGCGCTGGCGCTGGCGGTGAACGGCGAGATCTACAACCACCGCGAGCTGGAAGCCGCGCTCACCGTGCCCTACACCTTCACCACGCAGAGCGACTGCGAGGTCATCAACGCCTTGTGGAAGGAAAGCGGGCCGGACTTCGTCGATCGGCTCAACGGCATCTTCGCGTTCGCGCTGTGGGATTCGGCGCAGCAGCGCTATTTGATCGCCCGCGACCCGATGGGCGTCATCCCGCTGTACTTCGGCCACGACCGCGAGGGGCGGCTGTGGGTGGCCTCGGAGATGAAGGCCTTGGTCGGCATTTGCGACGACGTGGCGATCTTCCCGCCGGGGCATCTTCTGGACTCGGCGGAAGGGCAGATCCGCCCGTACCGCACGCGGGAATGGCGCGAGTTCGCCAAGGTCGATGGCCACGCCATCGCGCCGGCCGCGTTGAAGGACGCGCTGATGCAGGCGGTGCGCCGCCAGCTGATGTGCGACGTGCCCTACGGCGTGCTCCTGTCGGGCGGCCTCGATTCTTCGGTGGTCGCGTGGTGCGCGGCGCAGTTCGCCAAGCAGCGCGTCGAGGACGACGGCAGGAGCGAGGCCTGGTGGCCGCGCCTGCACAGCTTCGCCGTGGGCCTCGAAGGCTCGCCCGACCTCGCCGCCGCGCGTGTTGCGGCCGAGGCGCTGGGGACGGCGCACCATGAGTTCCACTTTACCTTCGAGGAGGGGCTGGATGCGCTCTCCGAGGTCATCCGCCACATCGAAACCTACGACGTGACGACGATCCGTGCCTCGACGCCGATGTTCCTGCTGGCGCGGCGCATCCGCTCGATGGGCATCAAGATGGTGCTCTCGGGCGAGGGCAGCGACGAGGTGTTCGGCGGGTATCTCTATTTCCACAAGGCGCCGGACGCGCGC
>JAJTHD010000115.1 GCA_021297925.1 Lysobacteraceae bacterium | reverse complement strand
TGATCGAGGCGAGGAAGGCACCGATGTTGATGCCCATGTAGAAGATCGAGAAGCCCGATTCGCGGCGCGGGTCGTTGGCGGGATACAGGCGCCCGACGATGGTCGAGATGTTCGGCTTCAGGAAGCCCACGCCCATCGCGATCAGGGCCAGCGAGGCGTACATGACCTGCACGGCGGTCTCGTCGCGGACGCCCTTTTCGACCGGGGCGCCGGTCCTCGCCATGCCAAGCTGCCCGAGCACCAGCAGCGACCCGCCGAACAGCACGGCCTTGCGCATCCCGAGGTGGCGGTCCGCGAGCAGCCCGCCGAGCAGGGGCAGGGCGTAGGCGAGCCCGGCATAGGTGCCCAGCAGCAGATAGCCGTCGGCATCCGCGAAGCCGTGGTGCTTCACGAGGTACAGCAGCAGGATGGCCTTCATCCCGTAGAACGCGAACCGTTCCCACATCTCGGTGAGGAAGCAGACGTACAGGCCCTTCGGGTGGCCGAGGATGTCGGCCGGCTCGGTGGCGATGGTCAAGGGGCCCTCCAGAATGTCGATGCAAAGTGAAGGCCGAGTGTACTGTGCGTGATGATCCTGGGCTCGGGGTATCCTTCGAGGCCTCGCCCCATGCGTCGGATTCCGCCCATGCGCCAGACCGCTTCCCCCATCGCTTTCCTGACGGCCCTCCTCGCCGCCTCCTCCTTCGCCGCGCCGCCCGTCTCCGCCGACAACCCGCGTGGCTTCACCGCGAAAGACCTGGTGATGCTCGACCGCGTGTCGGCGCCGCAGTTCTCGCCGGACGGCGACCGCATCCTCTACGCGCTGCGCGAGACGAACTGGGAGGCGGACCGCGGCGTGGGCTCGCTGTGGGTGACCGACGCCTCGGGCGGCCATGGCACGCGCTTGACGCCTGCCGACCTGCCGGCGAATGCCGGCGCATGGTCGCCAGACGGCGCCTTCGTCTACTTCCTCAGCGCGAAGTCCGGCTCGATGCAGGTCTGGCGCGTGCCGGCCGGCGGCGGCGACGCCGCGCAGGTGACGGCCTACCCGCTCGACATCGGTAGCTTCCGGCTCGCGCCGGACGGCAAGGCCATCGCCGTGTCGTTCGAGGTGTTCGCCGATTGCGCCACGCTGGCCTGCACGGCCGATCGCGTGAAGGCGGAGGGCACCGACAAGCGCACCGGCGTGCAATACGACCGCATCTTCGTGCGCCACTGGGACACCTGGAAGGGCGGCACGCGCTCGCAGGTGTTCCTCGGCGCCCTCGGTGACGACGGCAAGGCGACGGGCGAGCCCCGCCTGCTGACGAAGGGCATCGACGGCGACGTACCGGGCAAGCCCTTCGGCGACCAGAGCGACTACGTGTTCTCGCCGGACGGCAAGCGGCTCGTCTTCAGTGTGCGCGTCGCCGGCAAGACCGAGCCGTGGTCGACCAACTTCGACCTGTTCGAGGTGCCCGTGGACGGCAGTGCGGCGCCGAAGAACCTCACCGACGCCAACGACGCCACCGACACCAACCCGGTGTTCTCGGCCGACGGAAAGACCCTGTTCTGGCGCGCGATGAAGCGTCCGGGTTTCGAGGCCGACCGCTTCGGCCTCATGGCCATGGACCGGGCGACGGGCGAAGTGCGTGAGATCGCCGCCGACTGGGACCGCAGCTTCGACACGCTGGTGCTGGGTGACGACGGCCGCACGATGTACACCGCCACGCTCGACACCGGCACGCACCCGGTGTTCGAGGTGAACCTCTCCAGCGGTGCGGTGCGCAAGGTGGTGCAGGGCGGCAACATCGGCGCCTTCGATGTCGACGGCGACCGCATCGTCTTCACCCGCGACACCATCGCGCAGCCGGCCGACCTCTACCTCGGCGCGATCCGCGCGCGCATCGCCGAGCGCCGCTTGACGAACTACAACGCCGAGCGCTTGAGCGGCATCCGCATGGGCGAGTACGAGCCCTTCAGCTTCAAGGGCTGGAACGACGCCACGGTGCATGGTTACGTGATCAAGCCGTGGAACGCCGAGCCCGGCAAGAAAGCGCCGGTGGCCTTCCTGATCCACGGCGGCCCGCAGGGCAGCTTCCACAACCAGTGGCACTACCGCTGGAACGCGCAGACCTACGCCGGCATGGGCTTCGCGGTGGTGATGATCGATTTCCACGGCAGCACCGGCTACGGCCAGGCCTTCACCGATTCGATCTCCGAGGACTGGGGCGGCAAGCCGCTGGTGGACCTGCAGAAGGGCTGGGCGGCCGCGCTGGCGAAGTACGACTTCCTCGACGGCGAACGCGCCTGCGCGCTGGGCGGCAGCTACGGCGGCTACATGGTCAACTGGATCGCGGGCAACTGGAACGAGCCGTGGGACTGCTTCGTCAACCACGCCGGCGTGTTCGACCTGCGCTCGATGGCGTATTCGACGGAAGAGCTGTGGTTCACCGAGTGGGAGAACGGCGGCGTGCCGTGGGAGAACGCCGCGGCCATCGAGAAGCACAACCCCGTGAACTTCGTGCAGAACTGGCGCGTCCCGATGCTCGTCATCCACGGCCAGAAGGACTACCGCGTGCTGGTCGAGCAGGGTCTCGCCACCTTCACCGCGCTGCAACGTCGCGGGATCGAGTCAGAACTGCTGTACTTCCCCGACGAGAACCACTGGATCCTGCGCCCGCACAACAGCGTGCAGTGGCACGAGTCGGTGAACCGCTGGCTGCAGCGCCACGCGGGCGGTCGTTGAGGCGCGGGACGGGGCAAGGCGCGACCCGGTCGGAAAGGGAGGAGGATCGATGGCGACACCGGAGCTGAAGAAGCTGTTCGGGCAGCGGCACTGCGATGAGTGCGTGCTGCATCCCTTGTGCAAGCCGCCCCTTGTGGGCATCGAGGAAATCGAGCGGTTGTCCGGTTCGGTCCTCGCGAGGCGGCCACTGGAGCGGGACAGCGTGCTGTTCCGCGCCGGCGAGCCGACGCGATCGGTTTTCATCTCGCAGAACGGCAGCTTCAAGACGGTCGCGATCAACGAGGCTGGCGATGAGCAGGTCATCGGCTTCTACTTCCCCGGCGAGCTGATCGGGCTCGAGGGCCTCGGCGACGGCAAGTTCAGGGCCGACGCGGTGGCGCTCGAACTGGCGCATGTGTGCGAGGTGCCGCTCCCGGCCCTGGAGCGCGTGGCCGGCCAGCGCGCCGATTTCCAGCGCCAGATGATGCGGGCGATGGGCGAAGGAATGGCCCGCCACCAGGACCACCTCGAGATGCTCGGCCGCAAGCAGGCGCAGGAACGGCTGGCGATGTTCCTCCACGGCCTCTCCGAGCGGCAGGGGCGGCTGGGGCGTGATCCCCTCCAACTGCATCTCGCGATGAGCCGGTCGGATATCGGAAGCTATCTCAGCCTCGTGATCGAAACGGTCAGCCGCGGCCTGTCGAAGATGCAGGACGAGGGCATCATCGCCGTCAAGGGACGCCATCTGCGCGTGCTGTCGCCGCAGCGCCTCCAGGCGCTCGCGCACGGCGACGAGGCCTGACTCAGCCGACGAGGCTCCGGCAGCCGAGGGCGACCAGCGCGCCGTGCAGGGCGGGCACGTGGACGAGCCACGGGGCCGAGAGCGTCAGAACCCCGGCCCCGCCGACCAGCAAGGCGCCTGCGTGGCGCCCCCACGACATGCGGGTCGAGGCCCCCCAGCGCAGCCCCGCGGTCGCGAGAGCGACCAGCGCCGGCAGGGTGCCGAGGCCGAAGGCCAGCATCAGCAGTGCCCCGTGCAACGCGCTGCCCTCGAGCCAGGCGGCGCCGAGGAGGGTGTACGACAGCCCGCAGGGCAGCCAGCCCCACAGGGCGCCCAGGGCGAGCGCGCGCCATGGGCCGGTGGCCGGGACAATCCGCCGCAGGGGCGCCATCGCCTGCCATAGCGGAATGGCCGGTCCCGACGGAAGCTGCGCGGCCCAGCGCGGCGCGGCGAGCCGCAGGGCCGCGAGCAGCAGTACGAGCCCGACCCCGAGTCGCAGCCAGGGCGCGATCACCGCCAGGTCCAGGGCGCCGAGCAGGCCACCGCCGAGTCCACCGACCAAGGCACCGGCCAGGGTGTAGCTGCCGATGCGGCCCAGGTTCGGCAGTAGCGCGGCCATGCCGAGCGCCAGCGGCGCGCGAGGCCCGGTCGTCGGTGGCGCGGGCAGCGCGGCGGCGACGGCGATGCCCCCGCACATGGCGCCGCAGTGCGCCGATCCGAGCAGACCCGTCACGAACGCGGCCAGCAGCACGAGGAGGTCAAGGGGCACGGTCGTCCCCGAGGAGGTCGAGCGGCGGGGTGTCGAGGTCGTCGAACTGGCCGCAGCGGACCGCCCACGCGAAGGCGGCGATGGCAAGGACGAGCAGCACGAGCGAGATCGGCACGAGGAACAGCAGGACGGTCATCGCGCGCCTCCCAGGCGCCACGCGTTGGCGCTGACGAGCAGCGACGATGCGGCCATGCCGAGGGCCGCCCAGCCGGGCGACATCGCGCCCATCGCGGCGACGGGCAAGGCGAGCGCGTTGTAGCCGATGGCCCAGGCGAGGTTCTGGCGGACGATGCGCCGCGCCTCGTCGGCGGTCCCGATGAGTCCGCGCACGCCGTCGAGGCGGTCGCCGCCAAGGACGAGGTCGGCCTGGCGCAGCGCGAGCGGCGCACCGTTGGCCATCGCGATCGACACATCGGCGGCCGCAAGCGCCGCCGCGTCGTTCAGGCCGTCGCCCACCATCAGCACGCGATGGCCCCGGCGCTGCAGGTCCGCGATCGCCGCACACTTCCCGGCCGGCGTGCAGCGCGCGCGGGCATGATCGGCGGGCAGGCCGAGCTGCGCCGCCATCGCGGCCACCCGGGCCGGGGCATCGCCGCTCAGCAGGTGGACGTCGAAGCGCCGTCGCAGGGCGGCCACGGTCGCGATCGCATCCTCCCGGAGCGGGTCGTCGACCACGAAGCGCGCCACGGCGACGCCCTCCCGGCCGAGCCAGACGGACCCGTCGTCATCCCGACCCGGTGCCGCGAATCCGGCCTGACCCAGGCGCCAATGGGCGCCATCGATGCGGCCTTCGACGCCCTGGCCGGGCACGGTCCTGCGGTCGTCGACGCGGATCGGCGGGGCATCGCCGAAGGCCCGTGCCAGTGGGTGCGACCCGCCCGCCTCCAGTGCGGCAGCGATGCCCCGAACCCCGTCCGCGTCGTGGTCCTTCCCGAACACGGTGGTCGCGACGAGGCACGGCCGGCCCAGCGTCAGCGTGCCGGTCTTGTCGAGGACGATCGTGTCGATGCCGGCGAGCCGCTGCAGCGCTTCGCCGCCGAGCACGAGCACCCCGCGATCGGCCAGCACCGCGTTGGCGCGCGCGAGCACCGTCGGGACGGCCAGCGCGAGGGCGCAGGGGCAGGTCACGACCAGCACGGCGAGCGCCACCGGGAACGACTGCGCGGGGTCGATCCACGCCCAGACCGCCGCCGCGGCGCCGGCCAGCAGCACCGTGGCGACGACGGTCCACCGCGAGACCGCATCGGCGCGGTCGAGCAGGGCGGGCCGCGACTGCTGCGCCTGCTCGACGCGTCGCATCATGGTCGAGAGCACGGTCGCGGCGCCGACGGCGGTGACCCGGAGGCGTGCCGCGCCCTCGTGAAGGCCGCTGCCGGCCAGCACCGCGTCGCCCGCAGCGTGGCGACGGGGTCGGGATTCCCCCGTCAGCAGGGATTCGTCGAGCTCGGCGGCGGCGTCCAGCAGCACGCCATCGGCGGGCAAGGCCTGTCCGGCGGTGACGTGGAGGATGTCCCCCACGGCCAGCTCCGAGGCGGGCACCTGGGCCAGCGAGCCGTCGCGCTCCCGCCAGGCCAGCGTGGGCCCCGCGCCGGCGAGGGCATCGAGCCGCGAGGACGCACCTTCGCGCGCCCGCCGCTCGAGATGCCGGGCCGTGAGCATGAACAGGACGAACATCACGGCGGCGTCGAACCAGACTTGCGGGCCGCCGCGCAGTGTCTCCACCACCGAGCCGGTCCAGGCCAGCAGGACGGCGCTGCCGATCAGCGTGTCCATGCCGGGCGACCGCAGCCCGAGTTCGCGCCACAGCCCCCGCAGGAAGGGTGCGCCCGCGTAGAACACCACCGGGGCGGACAGCAGCGCCGCGAGCCAGCGGAACCCGTCGCGCGTCGCGATCGGCATGCTGCCGGTGGTGTCGAGGTACAGCGCTTCGGAGAACATCATCGCCTGCATGGCGCCGAGCCCCGCGACCCCGAGGCGCAGCAGCAGGTCGCGACGATCGCGCCGCCGGCGGGCGTCGCGCTCGGGGGATCCCGGCAGCGACGGTCGGTAGCCCAGCGCGGCGATTCGCCCGACGACGGCCGACAGCGGCGTCCGCTCCGGCAAGAAGTCGACCCGCACGCGCGCGCCGAGCACATTGGCGCGCACGTCCACGACGCCGGGCAACTGCCGGAGCGCCTTGTCCACGAGCCACGCGCACGCGGCGCAGTGCATCCCGTCGACCGCGAGCGTCGCCCGGCGATGGCCGCCGACGGCCTCGACCCAGCCGGCTTGGACATCGTCGCGATCCCACGCGGCCCAGTCGGCACCGGCCCCCACGCGCGGCGCCGGCGCCGTCCGCAAGCGGTAGTAGTCCCCGAGCCCGCTGCCGTCGATCCATGCCGCGGCCGCCGCGCAGCCGTCGCAGCAGTAGCCCGGCGGGCCCGCGCCGCGCAGCGGGTCGCCGCAGTGCCGGCAGCGGGTGGCCGTCGCGGGCTGGCCGTCGGCGCCCATCGTCAGGGCCCCGCCAAGGCCGGCTGGAGCGGTATCGGGCCCTCGCCCTCCTGCGGCCAGCGCCCGACCAGGCGCCAGTGGTTGTCCGGGGGCGAAAGGGCGAGGTGCCAGACGACCGCCTCGTCCGGCCACGGCGCCGTGAAGCGTCCGGCGTCTTCCCGCACGAGGCGCAGGCGCCGGTCGCGGGCGGCATCGAGGGGATGCTCCAGCCGCAGGTCAAGGTAGGGGGCGTCGGTGCCGTCCAGACGGACCTCGAGCCGTCCGCCCGTCCGCCGGGCGAGCGCCGACAGGCCCGCGGCGCGTGCCGCCTGGTCCGGGCCGTGGTCCACGACCTGGACCTGCGCGATCCGCCGCACCGGATCGCCGACCACGTCGAGACCGTCCGATCCGGCCACTCGGAGAGTCGCCACACCGGCGACGAGGGTGGCTGCGGGCAGTGCGACGATCAGCAGCAGGACGGGCGCCGGTCGGCGGTCGCGGGGCTTCGGGGTGAGGGCCATGCCGGCAGCCTAGGCCTCCGGCGTCGGGCGCTCTTGCGCTGGATCAATCGAAGGACCTGTCTCGGCATGTCAAAAGCGGCACTCCGTCGCTGACCGCCAGCCCGGCCGGGGATACAGTGGCTGAATGCTGAAGCCCGTTCCCATCGGACGCGTCAAGCCGGGTATGTGGTTCCACCGCCTCGGCGGGTCGGGCTGTCACCACGCGTTCGTGAAGCGCGGCTTCCGGCTCGAAGCCCGCGACATCGAGGTGTTGGCCTCGGGCGGCATCGACGAGTTGATCATCGACACGGAACTCGGGTTCGACGTCGAGGACGCGGTCGAGCCGGAACCCGAGCCACCATCCACGGCCGGCGTTTCCGGCATGGCGGCCGCGCCGGGGCCCACGATCCCGCCGCCTCCGGCCGCGCCGCTCGTCCCTCGCGAGGCCATGAACGAGGAGATCCACAAGGCCCGTCAGCTCTACCGGGAGGGCAAGGAGAAGGTGATCTCGCTGTTCAGCGACGCACGCCTCGGCAGGGCCATCGAGCCCGAGGCGGTCATGCCCCTGGTCGAGCAGATCAGCGAGTCGGTCAGCCGCCATCCGGACGCGCTGGTCAGCGTGGTGCGGCTGAAGTCGCACGACGAGTACACCTACATGCACTCGGTCGCGGTCTGTGCGCTCATGGTGTCGCTGGCGCGCCGCCTCGGCCTGCCCGAGGACCGGGTCCGCGATGCGGGCGCCGCGGGGATGCTGCACGACCTCGGCAAGGCGGCGATGCCCTTGGAGGTGCTGAACAAGCCGGGGGCGCTGACCGACGACGAGTTCCGCGTGATGAAGGCCCACCCGACCCGGGGTTGGGAGATGCTGAAGACGGGGGGCGAGACGCCCGAGTCGGTCCTCGACGTCGTGCTGCACCACCACGAGAAGTTCGACGGCACGGGCTATCCGCACGGCCTCGGCGGCGACGGCATCTCGCTGATGGCGCGCATGGGCGCAGTCTGCGACGTCTATGACGCGATCACCTCGAACCGTCCGTACAAGAAGGCGTGGGGCCCGGCGGAGTCCCTCCAGCGCATGTTCACGTGGAAGGGCCACTTCGACGACGTGGTGCTGAAGTCCTTCATCCGCAGCGTCGGGATCTATCCCGTGGGCGCGCTCGTGCGACTCGAATCCGACCGCCTGGCCGTGGTGATCGAGCAGACCGAGGGGGCGCTGCTGACGCCTCGCGTCCGGGTGTTCTTCAACGCCCGCAAGCGACTGCCGGTGTTCATCAAGGATCTCGACCTCGCGGCTCCGGACTGCGGCGATCGCATCGTGGGGCTCGAGTCGCCCGACAAATGGAACTTCGCCCAGCTCGATCGGCTCTGGACCAACGCCTAGCTCGCGGCCGTCTCAGAACGGCCCGAAGAACCGGGTTTCTTCCTCGACGCGCAGCACGCCGTCGTCGCTCTCCACCACGATCGAGACGTCGCGGCGCCCCTTCACCGAGCCGGCGGGGGCCCGCAGCGACAGTCCCACGCTGCGCACCTCGCCGGGGCCCAGCGTCAGCAGCCCCGGGTCATCGGCCACGGCGACCCCGTCGGGGGCCTCGTCCAGCCGGATCCGCAGGCGCGCCGGGGCTTCGGACTTGTTGATCAGCCGGAGCGTGTAGCCGTTCTCGATCGCGCCGTCCGCCGCCGTGCGGTACAGGGCATTGCGATCGCGAAGCACGTCCACGATCAGCGGGCTGCGCGTCAGGATGCCGACCGCGATGGCGAAGGCGATCGCGCCGAGCAGGGTCGCGTAGACCAGCACGCGGGCGCGGAGGACCTTGGTCGGCCGTCCGTCGACGGCGTTCTGGCTGGTGTAGCGGACCAGGCCCGACGGGTAGCCGATCTTGCCCATCACCTCGTCGCAGGCGTCGATGCAGGCGCCGCACGCGATGCATTCGTACTGCAGTCCGTTCCGGATATCGATGCCGGTGGGGCAGACCTGCACGCACATCGTGCAGTCGATGCAGTCGCCCAGTGCCTCGCCGACGGGCTTCTCGCGTTCGTCCACGCGGATCGCCGCGTCGACGACCGAGGTCGTGCCCCGGGTGCCGGCCGCGAGATCAGCAGCGCTCCGGTGGCGGGCGAACCACGCCACCCAGCCGTCGGCGTCGTCCTTGGCGATCAGGCCGCGGGCGCGTTCCAGAACGCTGGCGAGGCTGCCCTTCCGTCGCGGCCCGCGCGGTTCGCCGCGTCGCTCGTCATAGGAGATGATCAGGGTGTTGCGGTCGAACATCGCGCTCTGGAAGCGCGCATACGGGCACATGTACTTGCAGACCTGTTCGCGCAGGAACCCGGCGTTGCCCCAGGTGGCGACCGCGTAGAACAGCGTCCAGAAGGTCTCGTAGCCGCCCCACTCGAAGGGCACGAGGCGCGCGCCGAGTTCCCTGATCGGCGTGAAGTAGCCGACGAAGGTGAAGCCGGTCCACAGCGCGAACGCGGCCCAGAGCAGGTGCTTCGACCCCTTCCGGAGCAGTTTCCCGCCGGTCCACGGGCCGGCATCGAGCTTCATCCGCTTCGCCCGGTCGCCCTCGGTCCAGCGCTCCATCCACAGGAACACCTCGGTCCAGACCGTCTGCGGGCAGGCGTAGCCGCACCAGAGGCGCCCCGCGAGCGCGGTAAAGAAGAACAGCGACAGCCCGGCCATCACCAGCAGCAGGGCGAGGAAGATGAAGTCCTGCGGCCAGAACACCAGGCCGAAGACGTGGAACTTGCGGGCCGGCAGGTCCCATAGCACCGCCTGCTGGCCGCCGATGTCGATCCACGCCACGCCGTAGTAGAGGCCGAGCAGCACCACCACGGCGAGATGGCGAAAGCGCTGGAACCGGCCCGACACCTCGCGCGGGTAGACCTTCGCCTCGGACACGTACATCGCGCCGTCGTCGACGACCTTCAGTGGCAGGGGCTTGCCCAAGGCTCAGTCCTTCAGCGGCACATTGAAGCGGCTGGCCGGCCGCAGCAGGATCCACGTGAACAGGCTGGACGACGCCGTCGCCGCCCAGAACATGAAGAAGCAGATCGTGTAGCCGACGCCCCGGCCGATCTCCGCGTCGAGGTCCGGGAACGTGATGTCGCGCAGGTCCAGCGGGTCGACGAAGGCGAAGAACACCATCGTCATCACCCCGGCGGCGAAGAACGACGGCCAGAGGATCGCCCCGAGCCGCTGGGTCCAGTTCCTCGGCGGATGATCGATGCGCGGCTCGTCCACGTCCCGCTCTCCTCAGTCGGCCGGGCCGAGCGAGTAGACGTAGGCTGCGACGAGGCGGGTGCGATCGGGGCCGAGGATCGGACCGAAAGCCGGCATCTGGCCGTGGCGGCCGCCGAGGATGCCCGCCCGGATGGTCGCGAGGTCGTTGCCGTAGAGCCAGTCGTCGTCGGTCAGGTTCGGTGCGCCCAGCAGCGGATTGCCCGTACCGGTGATCGTGTGGCACGCGGCGCACACGACGTCGAACTTGGCCTTGCCCACCGCGGCGAGGCCGCTGTCCACGGGCAGCCCGCCCAGTTTCTGCACGTAGGTCGCGACCGCCGTGATCGTCGTATCGTCCCCGACCGCCGGCGCTAGCGCGGGCATGCCCGCGATGCGACCGTCCCGGATGGTGGCGAGGATGGTGTCGGCGTCGCCACCCCACTGCCAGTGCCCGTCGGTGAGGTTGGGGAAGCCGCGGGCGCCGCGGGCGTCCGAGCCATGGCACTGCGCGCAGTGGTTCGCGAACAGGTTCCGCCCCGCCGCAAGGGCCTCCGGTGCCGCCGCGACCTCGGCGAGGGGCTTGTCGGCGAAGTGCGAGTAGCGCTCGGCGAAGGCCCGGTCGGCGGCGGCCTTCTCGGCGTCGTGCTGGGCGACCTGGCTCCAGCCGAGGTGGCCCTCCACGTTGCCGAAGCCCGGATACAGCACGAAGTAGCCGATCGTGAAGGCGATGGTCAGGTAGAAGAGGTTGATCCACCACCGCGGCAGCGGCTTGTTGTACTCCGTGATGTCGCCGTCCCAGACGTGCCCGGTGGTCTCGCCGGTCGGCAGGCCGCCGCCGCGCTTGCGCGAGGTGTACCACAGCAGCCAGACGCAACCGGCCAGGTTGAGGACGATCAGGGCGATCAGGAACCAGGACCAGGATGCGCTCACGGCCGCTCCTCCGGGGGGGTGTCTTCAAGGGGCGACCGCGCGATGCGGTCGAAATCGGCCGCTCGGCGCGTGCCGAACAGCCAGTACGTGCCGCCGAGGAAGGCGAGCAGCAGGATCGCGGTGACGATGCCGGAGACCATGGTTCACCCCTTCGGCGCGTTCTTGCCGAGGCCCTGCAGGTAGGCCACCACGGCATCGAGTTCGGATTTGCCCTCGACCGCGGCGGCCGCGCCGTCGATCTCGGCTTGCGAGTAGGGATGGCCGAGCGTGCGCAGGGCCTCCATGTTCGAGCGCACCGTCGGTCCGTCGACCGCCGATTCCGCCAGCCATGGGTAGGCGGGCATGTTCGATTCCGGCACCACGGCCCGCGGGTCGATCAGGTGAACCCGATGCCAGTCGTCCGAGTAGCGGCCACCGACGCGCGCGAGGTCCGGGCCGGTGCGCTTGCTGCCCCACTGGAAGGGGCGGTCGTAGACCGACTCGCCGGCCAGCGAGTAGTGGCCGTAGCGCTCGGTCTCGAAGCGCAGGGTGCGGACCATCTGCGAGTGGCAGTTGTAGCAGCCCTCGCGGATGTAGACGTCGCGTCCTGCCAGTTCCAGCGCGGGATAGGGCTTCACGCCGGGGAGCGGCTGCACCGCCTCGGCCTGGTGCATCAGCGGGACGATCTCAGCGATGCCGCCGAAGCTCATCGCCACCGCGACCAGCACGCCCATCAGCGCGATGTTCTTCTCGATCTTTTCGTGGCTCATGGACGACTCCTCAGGCGTGCGCCGGTGCCAGCACCGGCGCCTCGACGACGCCGCGCGATTCGCGCACGGTGCGGACGACGTTGACGATCATCACCACCATGCCGACGAGGACGAGCACCCCGCCCAGCAAGCGGATCAGGTAGTACGGGTAGGTGAACTTGACGATCTCGATCCAGGCGTAGGTCAGCGTGCCGTCCGGGTTCGTGGCGCGGCTCATCAGGCCCTGGCCGATGCCCGAGATCCACATCGACACCGCGTACAGCAGCACGCCGATGGTGTGCATCCAGAAATGCGTGTCGACGAGCCGCAGCGAGGCCATCTCGGTCCGGCCGAGGCACTTCGGGATCAGCATGTAGATCGCGCCGATGGAGATCATCGCGACCCAGCCCAGCGCGCCGGAGTGCACGTGGCCGATGGTCCAGTCGCTGTAGTGCGAGAGGGCGTTCACCGACTTGATGGACATCATCGGGCCCTCGAAGGTGCTCATCATGTAGAACGACAGCGACACGATGAGGAACTTCAGGATCGGGTCGGTGCGCAGCAGGTGCCACACGCCCGAGAGGGTCATGATGCCGTTGATCGCGCCGCCCCAGCTCGGGGCCAGCAGCACCAGCGAGAACACCATGCCGAGGCTCTGCGCCCAGTCCGGGATGGCCGTGTACTGCAGGTGGTGCGGGCCCGCCCACATGTAGATGGCGATCAGCGCCCAGAAGTGCACGATCGACAGGCGGTAGCTGTAGATCGGGCGGCCGGCGCGCTTCGGGACGAAGTAGTACATGATCCCGAGGAAGCCGGCGGTCAGGAAGAAGCCGACCGCGTTGTGGCCGTACCACCACTGCACCATCGCGTCGACGGCGCCCGAATAGATCGGATAGCTGTGGATCGCCGAAGTGGGTAGGGCCAGCGAGTTGACGATGTGCAGCACCGCGACGGCGATGATGAAGGCGCCGTAGAACCAGTTCGCCACGTAGATGTGGCTGACGCGGCGCTTCACGATCGTGCCGAAGAAGAGCACGGCGTAGGCCACCCAGACCACCGCGATGGCGATGTCGATCGGCCACACCAGCTCGGCGTACTCCTTGCCCTGGGTGAGGCCCAGCGGGAGCGAGATCGCGGCCGCGACGATGATCGCCTGCCAGCCCCAGAACACGAAGCTCGCGAGCTTGTCGGAGAGCAGGCGCACGTGGCAGGTGCGTTGCACCACATAGAGCGAGGTGGCGAACAGCGCGCTGCCGCCGAACGCGAAGATCACGGCGTTCGTGTGCAGCGGCCGCAGCCGGCCGAAGCTCAGCCAGGCGGTGTCGAAATTCAGCGCGGGCCAGTAGAGCTGGGCCGCCAGGAGGACGCCGACGGCCATGCCGACAACGCCCCAGATCACGGTGGCCAGTGAGAACTGGAGGACGACCCGGTCGTTGTAGGTCGCGGGTGGGGCTTCGGGGTGCCGGGTGGGCGCGGACGCGCTCATGGGAGGCCTCTTCTGGGAAGTGAGGCCAGTGTGAGCAGGGTGGGTCTGGAGGCACTTGACCCCGATCAAACGCCCTTGGCCTGCGCAGTCAGTGGGGCGAACCCCGTGAAATGGGCGCCATTCACGGAATACAAGGAAATCCAAGACCCTTTAGTGCCAAGCCTTAACTGTTTCATCCTGAAACCGTTGCTTGCAGCAACCAATGTGACAGCGTTTCTTCCGTTTGGTGACAAAAACGTGACCTGCTTCACCGCACGTCTCCGTCACGACTCTCCCGCGACTCCCCTGTCCCGGCTGGCCTTCCCGGCCCGCCATGGGCCGGTCTGGTCGAAGGGGGGCGGCCCGCAGAACGCGCCAGCGCGTCGGGGTCGGTAACTGGCGCAGGGACGCCAAGGGTTTCGGCCCGACCTTCCGTTCGTTCAATTCGACCAGAGGAAACATCACGTGAATCGTAAGTCCTTCAAGCCCCACGCCCTCGCTGCCGCGCTGATCGTCGCGATGGCGCCGATGGGTGCTGCCGTCGCCGCCGATGGCGCGCGCATCGTCAACAAGGCCGCCGTCGAGTCCGGCGCCGAGTTCTCGGGCTTTATCGTCAAGTTCCGCGACGGCACCGCCCAGCGCGCCAATGCGGCCATGGTCGCCCGTTCGCTCCAGGGGGCGAACGCGGGGATGGCCAAGTCGTCGCGCGGCGCCGCCGGCCTGCGCCACTTCCGCCGCATGAGCCTCGGTGCCGACGTCATCCGCGCCAGCCGCGCGCTGACCTCGGCCGAAGCCGTGCAGGCCATGCAGCAGCTGGCCGCCATGCCGGGCGTCGAGTACGTCGAGCCCGATCTGATCATGCGCCCGGCGCTGACGCCGAACGACACCCGCTACAACGAGCAGTGGGGCTTCTTCGACGCCGATGCCGGCATCCGCGCCAACACGGCGTGGGACGTCGCCACGGGTGCCGGCGTGATCGTCGCGGTCATCGACACCGGCCGCACCGCCCACAGCGACCTCGATGCGAACACGGTCGCCGGTTACGACTTCATCTCCAACGCGACGACCGGCAACGACGGCAACGGCCGCGATGCCAACGAGTTCGACCCCGGTGACTGGACCACGGGCCAGTGCGGCGCCGCCAGCAACTCCAGCTGGCACGGCACCCACGTGGCCGGCACCATCGCCGCCGTGACCAACAACGCCAAGGGCGTAGCGGGTACGGCGTTCGGCGCCAAGGTCATGCACGTCCGCGCGCTGGGCACCTGCGGCGGCTCGACCTCGGACATCGCCGACGCCATCACCTGGTCCTCGGGCGGCACCGTCTCGGGCGTGCCGACCCTGTCGGCCGCGCAGGCCGCCAAGGTCATCAACCTGTCGCTCGGCGGCTCTGGCGCCTGCGGCACCACC
>JAJTHD010000286.1 GCA_021297925.1 Lysobacteraceae bacterium | reverse complement strand
TGGATACGCAACCTGATGAGCAGCGAGCAGGCGGTGGCGTCCTCGTCGCTGGAGTTCGTCGAGAACGTCAAGGTCGACCTGTTCCCCGCCGAGGTCTACCTGTTCACGCCCAAGGGCGACATCCTCGCCTTGCCGCGAAACGCCACGGCGCTCGATTTCGCCTACGCCGTCCACACCAGCATCGGCGACCGCGCGGTCACCGCGCGGGTGGACAAGAAGCTGGTGCCGCTGCACACGCGGCTGGAGTCCGGCCAGAGCGTCGAGATCGTCACCGCGCCGTCGGCCGCGCCGCGCCCGCACTGGCTGGAGTTCGTCGTCACCTCGAAGGCCCGCACGGCGATCCGCGCCAACCTCAAGAAGCTGCAGCACGAAGACGCCGTCGTCCTCGGCCATCGCATGCTGGACCGCGCCTTGGGTGCGCTGAAGGCATCCCTCGAACGGCTGGAGCCCGCCCGCATCGAGGCCTTCCTCCACGAGCACCGGTACCCGCGGCTGGAGGCGCTGCTCGCGGACATCGCGCTGGGCAACCGCATGCCGGCGCAGGTCGCGCAGGCCCTGACCAGCGACGGCCGGGGCCGGGCCTCCGCGCAGGGCGCGTCGAACGCCGAGCGCCTGCTGATCACCGGCAGCGAGCGGGGCGTGCTGACCTTCGCGACCTGCTGCCACCCACTGCCCGGCGACGCGATCATGGGCTACCTGTCGGCCGGGAAAGGCGTGGTCGTGCACCGCCGCGACTGCCCGAACGTCGAGGCGTTCGGGAGGACGCCCGACCGCTGCCTCGTCATGGACTGGGACCGCGAGGTCAAGGGCGATTACATGGCCGCCCTGCGCGTCGAGGTCGACAACCGGCCGGGCGCGTTGGCGCAGGTGGCTGCCGCGATCGCCGAGAGCGACTCCAACATCGATTCGGTGGAGTACCGCGAGCGCGACGTCAACCTCTCGATCATGCAGTTCGGGATCGAGGTCCGCAGCGTCGAGCACCTCGCCGAAGTGGTTCGCCGCGTGCGCCGCCTGCAGGTGGTGCACGTCGTGCGCCGGCTCTGAGCGCTGCGCACGCGCCCCGGCGCCGCCTACACTACGGGCCTTCCCCGACGAGGTCCGCCATGTCCCGCACGCCCATCACCAGCCCGAACGCCCCTGCCGCCATCGGCCCGTACTCGCAGGCCGTGCGGGCCGGCAACGTCGTCTACCTGTCCGGCCAGATCCCGCTCGATCCGGCCAGCGGTGCGCTCGTCACCGGCGACATCGCGCTGCAGACACGCCGCGTCTTCGACAACCTCCGTGCGGTCTGCCAGGCCGCGGGCGGCGATCTGGACCGCCTCGTCCGCATCGGCATCTACCTCACCGACCTCTCGCACTTCGCCACGGTCAACGCGGTGATGGCCGAGTACTTCCAGGCGCCGTTCCCGGCCCGCTCGACGATCCAGGTGGCCGGCTTGCCGAAGGGCGCCGAGGTCGAGGTCGACGGCATCCTCGTGCTCGACTGACGCGATGCCCCGGGGGCTGGTGCCGGCGCCGGCGCTGGCGGACGGCGACGCCACCCTCGACGCCTTGCCGGGCGTCGGCCCGGCCATGGCCGCGAAGCTCGCCGAGCGCGGGCTGCGGACCCTCCAGGATCTCTGGTTCTTCCTGCCGCTGCGCTACGAGGACCGCACCCGGCTCACGCCGATCCGCGACCTTCGGCCGGGGCCGGGGCAGCAGGCCGAAGGGCGGGTGCGGCAGGTCGAGCGCGTGTTCCGCGGCCGGCCGATGCTCAAGGTGGCGCTGGCCGACGAGGCGGGCGCGCTGCTGCACCTGCGCTTCTTCCATTTCCGCGGCCCGCAGGCGGCGGCCTTCCAGCCGGGGCGGCGGGTCCGCGTGTTCGGTGAGGTGCGTCCGGGCGCGCAGGGTTGGGAGATCGTCCACCCCAGCTACCGCGTCCTCGCCGATGACGATTCGGCACCGCTCGACGACCGCCTGACCCCGGTCTATCCCGCGGTCGAGGGGCTGGGGCCGATCACCGTCGCCCGTCTCGTGCACGCCGCGCTCGAGCGGCTGCCGAAGGCGGACGCGCTCGAACTGCTCCCGGCCGAGGCGCTCGCGGGGCTCTCGCTCCCCGGCCTGCGCGATGCGCTCGTCACCGTCCATCGCCCCCCGCTCGACGCCGACGTCCCTGCGCTGCTCTCCGGCACCCACCCGGCCCAGCAGCGGCTGGCGTTCGAAGAACTGCTGGCCCACGGGCTCGGCCTGCGGCGCCAGCGCATCGCCCTGCAGGAGCACGGCGCAGTGGCCTTGCCGCGGGCGCCCGAGGCCACGGATCGCCTCAAGGGCGGCTTCGCCTTCGCGCTGACGGGGGCGCAGCAGCGCGTGCTCGACGAGATCGCCGTCGACCTCGCCCGGCCGCGCCCGATGCTCCGCCTGGTGCAGGGCGACGTGGGCAGCGGCAAGACCGTCGTCGCGGCGCTGGCCGCGATGCAGGCCGTCTCGGCCGGACGCCAGGTCACCGTCATGGCGCCGACCGAACTGCTCGCCGAGCAGCACCTCGCCAACTTCCGCCGCTGGTTCGAGCCACTCGGCGTCGAGGTCTGCTGGTTGGCCGGGAAGGTCACGGGCAAAGCGCGGCGCGAGGCGCTGGCGGCGATTGCTGACGGCCGCGCGGGCGTGGTCGTCGGCACCCATGCGCTGATGCAGGACGGCGTCGTCTTCGCGCGGCTCGGGCTCGTCGTCATCGACGAGCAGCACCGCTTCGGCGTGCACCAGCGGCTCGCGCTGCGCGACAAGGGGCTCGAAGGCGAGCGCGTGCCGCACCAGCTGGTCATGACCGCGACCCCGATCCCGCGCACGCTGGCGATGACCGCCTATGCCGATCTCGACGTGTCCGTGATCGATGAACTGCCGCCCGGCCGCACGCCGGTGACCACGGTGGCGCTCGCCGCCGACCGTCGCCCAGAGCTCGTCGAGCGCGTCCGCCTGGCCTGCGCGGAGGGGCGGCAGGCCTACTGGGTCTGCCCGCTGATCGAGGACAGCGAGGAGATCGAGGCGCAGGCCGCACAGACCACCTGGGAGCAGCTGTCGGCCGCCCTGCCGGAACTGCGCGTCGCCCTCCTGCACGGGCGGATGAGGCCGGCGGAGAAACTCGCGACGATGCGGTCCTTCAAGGACTGCGAGGTGCAGCTGCTGGTCTCCACCACGGTCATCGAGGTCGGCGTCGACGTGCCCAACGCCAGCCTGATGGTCATCGAGAACGCCGAACGGCTCGGGCTCGCGCAGCTCCACCAGTTGCGCGGCCGGGTGGGGCGCGGCCGCGCGGCGTCGAGCTGCGACCTGCTCTACCAGCCGCCGCTCGGTGCCATCGCGCGCGAGCGCCTTGACGTGATGCGGCGGAGCAACGACGGCTTCGTGATCGCCGAGAAGGACCTGGCGCTCCGCGGTCCGGGCGAACTGCTGGGCACGCGCCAGACCGGCCTCGCGGCCTTCCGCATGGCCGACCTTGCGCGGGACGCCCGACTGCTGCCGGCGGTCCATGCCCTTGCCGAACAGCTTTTGGCCGAGGCGCCCGTGGTCGCCGAGGCCGTGATCGCGCGCTGGGTCGGCACGGCGGCGCGCTACGCGTCGGCCTGAGTCCGGCGCGGGCTGGCCGGCCCGGCCCCCGCGCGGCACACTGCCGGCCCCTCGCCCGATGGCCGCGACGACATGGCCCGACTCCCCGTCCTGATCGACACCGACCCCGGCGTGGACGACGCCTGGGCCCTGCTGATGGCCTTCGCCAGCCCGGACCACGAGGTGGTCGGCCTGACCGTCACCGCCGGCAACGTCGGCCTCGCCCATACCGTCCGCAACGCGCTGCGCCTCTGCGAGGTCGCCGGCGTCGACGTGCCGGTGTTCCCCGGCTGCGCCGATCCGCTGGTCTTCCCCGCCGAGGACGCCGCCTACGTCCATGGCCGCGACGGCTTCGGCGACACGGGCTACCTGCCGCCGGCGCGGAAGCCCGAGGCCGAGCATGCGGCGCTGGCGATGGTCCGCCTGAGCCACGCCCACCCCGGCCTGCTGCTGGTCTGCCTGGGCCCGTTGACCAACCTCGCGCTGGCGCTGCGACTCGATCCGACGCTGCCGGCGCGCATCGGCCGCCTCGTGGTCATGGGCGGCGCCGTGACGGGGCAGGGCAACACCTCGGTCAGCGCCGAGTTCAACATCGCCTTCGACCCGGAGGCCGCGCATGTCGTGTTCGAGGCCTTCCCGGCGTACGACCTCGTCGACTGGGAGGCGGTCCTGCGCCACGGGATTCCCCATGCCGACGTCGAGCGATGGCTCGAGGCCCCGGGTCCGAAGGCCGCGTTCTACAAAGCCATCTCGCGCCGGACGCGGGAGTGGTCGGAAGATCGCCGTGGGACCCACTGGCACTCGGCGGACGGCCTCGCGATGGCCGCAGCGCTGGCGCCGGACGGTGCCACCGGCTGGGTCCGGCACGCCCTCGCGGTCGAGACCGGCGGGCGCCTCGCGCGCGGAGCCACGGTGGTGGATTGGGGCGGCCGGTCGGGCCGGCCCGCCCGCGCCCGGATCCTCCTCGGCTACGACCCCGGGCGTTTCCGCGCCCTGCTCGCCGGGGCTCTCGGGGTGCCGACGGGTTCGGACCCGCCGGCCTGAACGGTCCCCGCCCACCGCTTGCGCCTGCGGGGGTCGTCTCCCTATACTCCCGCCCTTCCCTTGATTCCACGTGCTCTGGGCTCGCCATGAAAGAAGGCATCCACCCGAACTACCAGCCGGTCGTGTTCCAGGACGTGACCTCGAACTTCTCGTTCCTGACCCGCTCGACCCTCACCTCGAAGGAGTCGATCAAGTGGGAGGACGGCGAGACCTATCCGCTGGTCAAGATCGAAATCTCCTCGGCCTCGCACCCGTTCTACACGGGCAAGAGCAAGCAGATCCTCGATACGGCCGGCCGCGTCGACCGCTTCCGCAAGCGCTACGGCAAGTAATCCCGGCGTGTCGCCTTCCGGCGACCGCCCCCAGCGAAGGCCGGCCCGCGCCGGCCTTCGTCGTTTTGCCTCCTTCGATATGGGTGGGAAGCGCGGCCTTCGCGTTCCCCGCACATCGTCTCCGGGGCCTATGCGATAATCGCAAGGCTCCGGGCGACCGCGCCCGGCCTGTCTTCCAGCGGCGCGTCGCCCGGGCGGCGCGCCCCGTCCCAAGGAGTGCGAACGTGTCCGAGCCCACCAGCGTGACCCTGAATGCCGACGACAAAGCCGTGTCCCTGCCCCTGCTGAAGGGCAGCTTGGGCGCTCCCTGCGTCGACATCGGCAAGCTGGCCAAGGAAACGGGCTTCTTCACCTACGACCCGGGCTTCATGGCCACGGCCAGCTGCCGCAGCGCCGTGACCTACATCGACGGGGACAATGGCGTCCTGCTGTACCGCGGCTACCCGATCGAGCAGTTGGCCAAGCAGTCCAGCTTCCTCGAGGTCGCCTACCTGCTGATGCACGGCGAACTGCCGTCGCGGACCCAGTTCGACGCGTTCGAGCACGAGGTCACGCACCACACGATGATGCACGAGGCCCTCAAGACCTTCCTCGGGGGCTTCCGCCACGACGCGCATCCGATGGCCATGCTCTGCGGCATGGTCGGCTCGCTGTCGGCCTTCTACCACGACACCCTCGACCTCGACGATCCGGAGCAGCGCCGCCTCGCCGCGGTGCGCCTGATCGCCAAGGTCCCGACGATCGCCGCCGCCTGCTATCGCCAGTCGATCGGCTGGCCGATCCGCTACCCGCGCAACAACCTCGAGTACACCAAGCGTTTCCTGCACATGATGTTCGAGGTGCCGAGCGAGCCCCTGCAGCTCAAGCCGGTGGCCGCCAAGGCGCTCGACCTGCTGCTCCAGCCAGTGGCTGACCCAGCCGGCCGTGCGGGCCAGCGCGAACATCACCGTGAACATCTCGGTCGGGATGCCCAGCGCCTTGTAGATCAGGCCCGAGTAGAAGTCGACGTTCGGGTAGAGCGTGCGGGCGACGAAGTACTCGTCCTTCAGCGCGGCTTCCTCGAGGCGCATCGCGACCTCGAGCAGCGGGTCGTTGACGCCGAGCTCGGCCAGCACCTTGTGGCACATCTCGCGGATGATGGCCGCACGCGGGTCGTAGTTCTTGTAGACGCGATGGCCGAAGCCCATCAGGCGGAACGTGGAGTTCTTGTCCTTGGCCTTCTCGACGGCCTTGGCGACGTCCTCCGGACGGCCGATCTCCTCGAGCATCGTCAACACCGCCTCGTTCGCGCCACCGTGTGCCGGACCCCACAGGGCGGCGATGCCGGCGGCCACGCAGGCGTAGGGGTTCGCGCCGGTCGACCCGACGAGGCGCACGGTCGAGGTCGAGGCGTTC
>JAJTHD010000133.1 GCA_021297925.1 Lysobacteraceae bacterium | reverse complement strand
GGCCGGAAACGACGAAGCCCGCCGTGAGGCGGGCTTCGTCCTTGAAGATGGTGCCCAGGAGAGGACTCGAACCTCCACGGTTTTACCCGCTAGTACCTGAAACTAGTGCGTCTACCAATTCCGCCACCTGGGCAGGTGCTTCGGCGCGAAGCGCGAAGGCCGCGAAGATTACGTTCGCCGCGCCGGCCTGTCAACGTCCGGGGGCACCGATGCGGTAGTCTGGCGCCATGAAGAAGAAGGGAACGTCGGGCCAAGGCCCGCGAACGAGCGGTGGCGGCCAAGGCCCTGCCGGCGGCGGTGGCAAGGGACGGCGCGGGGTGGGCGGGAAAGCGCCTTGGTTGCCGGAGTCGACCGCGAGCGCTGGTCGCTCCACGCCGAGGCCGCGCAGCTACGACCCCTTCGGCCGGGACGCGGGGACGCCGTCGGCCGGCGGAGCCGCCGCGGCCCGGGGCCCGGACCCTTGGTCGGCGCGCGAAGCCGAACGCTACGAGCATCCGATCACCAGCCGGGAGGCGCTGCTCGCCCACCTGAAAGCGGCGCCGGGCCCGGCGACCGCCGACGAACTGGCGAAGGCCTTCGGGCTGGAGGCACCGGACCGCTTCGAGGCGCTCTCCAAGCGGCTCGCGGCCATGGTTCGCGATGGCCAACTGCTGCTGAACCGCCGCGGCGGCTTCGCGCCGGCGGAGCGGCTGGACCTGATCGCCGGGCGGGTGATCGCCAACCCGGACGGGTTCGGCTTCCTGAAGCCCGAGGACGGCAGCGACGACCTGTTCCTGCCGCCCAATGAGATGCGCAAGGTCATGCATGGCGACCGCGTGTTGGGCAGCGTCACCGGGATCGATCGTCGTGGTCGTCGCGAGGGCGCCATCGTCGAGGTGCTGGAGCGCCGGCTCACCCGCGTGATGGGCCGTTTCGAGGAACGCGCCGGCATCGGCTACGTGGTGCCCGATGACCGCCGCATCCTCGCCGAGGTGTTGATCCCGCCGCTGGCGAGGAACGGCGCGAAGGAAGGCCAGCGCGTGGTGGCGGAGATCACCGCGCCGCCCGAGCCTGGCCGCCCGCCGTTCGGCCGCATCCTCGTCGTTCTCGGCGACCGCCTGACCGCCTCGCGCGTCGTCGAGGCCGCCATCCATACCCACAACCTGCCGCACGAGTTCCCGCCCGAGACGCTGCAGGAAGCCGAGGCCGTGCCGCTCGAGGTGCCGGCGGACGTCGCCGCGAAGCGCGTCGACCTGCGCGGCGTGCCCCTGGTCACCATCGACGGCGAGGACGCCAAGGATTTCGACGACGCCGTGTGGTGCGAGGCCGACGCGCGCGGCTTCCGCCTCATCGTCGCCATCGCCGACGTCTCGGCCTACGTGCGCCCGGGCACGGCACTCGACGCCGAGGCGGTGCAGCGCGGCACCTCGGTGTACTTTCCCGGCTTCGTCGTGCCGATGCTGCCGGAGACGCTGAGCAACGGAATCTGCTCGCTGAACCCGAAGGTCGACCGCTTGTGCTTCGTCTGCGACATGCGCATCGACTTCGACGGCAAGGTGACGCGCTCGAAGTTCTACGAGGCGGTGATGCGTTCGCACGCCCGCCTGACGTACACGACGGTGGGCAAGGCCATCGACGGTGACGACGAAGCGCTCGTCCAGCTCGGTTCGCTGCGGCCGCAGATCGAGGCCCTGCACCAGCTCTACAAGGTGCTGGCGAAGGCGCGTAGCGAACGCGGCGCGATCGAGTTCGAGTCGGGGGAGGTGCGCTTCGTCCTCGACGCCAAGGGCGAGGTCATCCAGGCCGGCATGCTCGAGCGCAACGACGCCCACAAGCTGATCGAGGAATGCATGATCGCGGCGAACGTGGAGGCCGCGAAGTTCGTCATCCGCAAGAAGATCCCGGCGCCGTTCCGCATCCACGACCGTCCGCCGGAGCGCAAGTACACCGAGCTGCAGGAGTTCCTCGCCGAGTTCGGCCTGCGCCTGCCCGTTTGGGAGAAGGTCCAGCCCAAGGACTTCACCGCCCTGCTGCGCAAGGTGCGCAAGCGCCCGGACGCGGCGCTGCTGGAAACGGTGCTGCTGCGTTCGCAGAGCCTCGCGCAGTACTCGATCGAGAACATCGGCCACTTCGGCCTCGCGCTGGAGAGCTACGGCCACTTCACCTCGCCGATCCGCCGCTACCCGGACCTGCTGCTGCATCGTTCGATCAAGCACATCCTCGATGGCGGCAGCGCCGGAGACTTCGCCTACACCGGGAAGGAGATGGGCATGCTCTGCCTCGCCTGTTCGGAGAAGGAGCGTCGCGCCGACGAGGCCGAGCGCGAGGTCGACGAGCGCTATCGCAGCGCGTGGATGGAGCAGCACGTCGGCAGCGATTTCGACGGCGTCGTGAGTGGCGTCACCAGCTTCGGCCTGTTCGTCGAACTCATCGAATCGAAGGTCAACGGCCTCGTGCACGTGACCATGCTGCCGCACGACTACTACCACTTCGACGCCACGCGGAAAACGCTGGCCGGCGAGCGCCGGGGTTTGGCGTGGTCGCTCGGCGACACGGTGCGGGTGAAGGTGCTGCGCGCTTCCGTCGAGGACCGCCGCATCGATTTCAAGCTGGTGCTGCCGGACGAGATCGACACCCCGCGCAAGGGCG
>JAJTHD010000018.1 GCA_021297925.1 Lysobacteraceae bacterium | reverse complement strand
TTCAGCGTTTCCAGCGACTGCCCGCCGCGGTTGACGAGGTCGCCGCAGAACCACAGGCGATCCACGGCCGGATCGAAGTGGATCGCGTCGAGCAGTCGGAGCAGGACGTCGTGGCAACCCTGCAGGTCGCCGATCGCGTAGGTCGCCATCAGTGCAGCGTCCGCGGGATGGTCAGCGCGAAGGGCGCGATCTCGGCGTCGAAGGCGGTGCCGTCGTCGGCGAGCATCTGGTAGCTGCCCTTCATCTGCCCGCAGAAGGTCTCGAGGACCGCACCGGACGTGTATTCGAACTCGCCGCCCGGCTTCAGCCAGGGCTGCTGCCCGACGACGCCGTCACCACGGACTTCCTGCACCTTCCCGTTGGCGTCGGTGATCAGCCAATGGCGGGACAGCAGGCGCGCGGCCACCTCGCCGCTGTTGGCGATGCGGATGGTGTAGGCGAAGACGTAGCGGCCTTCGTCGGGAGCGCTCTGCTCGTCGAGGAAGCGGGTGGCGACGGCCACCGTGATGGCGTAGCGGCGATTCGGCATGGGGCGATTCTACGGAAGCGCGGCGGGCGCGGCGCGTCGCCGCGCACCGGGTTCACGCGGCGATGGCGTCGAACGGCTTGATCAAGTGCCGGCGGCCAGTCGGTTCGCGAGCGCGACGAAGGCCGCGACGGGCACCTGCTCGGCACGCGCGCCGGGGTCGATCCCCGCGGCTTCGAGCACCTCGGGGCCGCACACGCCGGCGAGGGCGTTGCGCAGCGTCTTGCGCCGCTGCTGGAAGGCGGAGGCCACGACGCGATCGAGCATCGCCGGATCGGCGAGGCCGATTTCCGCGGCCGGCTTCGGCACGAGACGGACGACGGCGGAGTCCACCTTCGGCGGCGGCGTGAACGCGCCGGGCGGCACGTCGAACAGTGGCGTCACGCGGCAGACGGCCTGCAGCATCACCGATAGCCGGCCGTACACCTTGTTGCCGGGGCCGGCCGCCATCCGGTCGACGACCTCCTTCTGCAGCATGAAGTGCATGTCCCGAACGGCCTCGGCGTGTTCCAGTACGTGGAAGAGGATCGGCGTCGAGATGTTGTAGGGCAGGTTGCCGACGAGGCGCAGCGGGCCCTCCACGTCGTGCCCGTGCCCGAGCTTGCCGAAGTCGACCTGCAGGACATCGCGGTGGACGATGGTCAGGCGTCCGTGCTTCGACCCCTCGATCGCCAGCGGCTCGATGAGGTCGCGGTCGAACTCGATGACCGTCAGTTCGCCGTGGGCGCGCAGCAGAGGGAAAGTCAGCGCGCCGCCGCCGGGGCCGATCTCGACGACGAACTCGCCGGGTTTCGGGGCGACGGCGCGGATGATCTTGTCCACGACCCCCGGGCTCGAGAGGAAGTGCTGGCCGAGCTGCTTCTTGTGGCGGTGCGCGTCGAGGCTCATGCGGCGTCCGGGTCGTGGGGGGGCGCTGGGCGTCGCCGCGCGAGGTCCGCGCAGAGGGCGACCGCGTGGCGCAGGCTGGAGGCGTCGGCGAGGCCGCGTCCCGCGAGGTCGAGCGCGGTGCCGTGGTCGACCGCGACGCGCGGGAAGGGCAGGCCGAGGGTGATGTTCACCGCGTCCTCGAAGCCGGTCGCCTTGAGGACGGGCAGTCCCTGGTCGTGGTACATCGCAACGACGGCGTCGAAAGCGCCGCGCTGCGCCGGCAGGAACGCGGTGTCGGCCGGTAGCGGGCCCTCCAGCGCGAAGCCTTTGGCGCGGAGTCGGTCGAGCACCGGCCCGATCACCTCGATCTCCTCGCGGCCCAGCTCGCCGGATTCCCCCGCATGCGGGTTCAGCCCCAGCACCCGAAGCCGCGGTTGGGCGATGCCGAATTGCGTCGCCAGCGCGGCCGCCGTGATGCGCAGCACCCGTTCGAGGCCCTCGGCGGTGATCGCGTCCGCGACGTCCCGCAGCGGCAGGTGGGTGGTCGCCAGCGCGACGCGCAGCCGCGGGTTGGCGAGCATCATCACGACGTCGGTGCCGGCGATCGACGCCAGCAGCTCGGTGGTGCCGGTGAACGGGATGCCCCCGCGGTTGATCGTGGCCTTGTGGACCGGTCCGGTCACCAGCCCCGCCACCCGCCCATCGCGCGCGTCGAGCGCGGCGGCTCGCAGGGCGCCGACGACGGCGCCCGCGTTGGCCGGATCGGGATGCCCGAAGCGCGTCGGCACCGCGTTGCGGTGTTCGACGAGGGGCAGTTCGCCAGGTCCGGGGGCCGCGTCGGGCGCGACCAGACGAAGCGGCAGCGCGAGCGCCCGCGCCGCGGCGAGCAGCGTGTCGCCGTCGCCGTAGGCCACCAGGTCCGCCGCAAGGTCATCCTGCGCGAGGCGGACGCAGAGCTCGGGCCCGACGCCGGCGGGCTCGCCCGGGACCAGCGCGAGCCGCGGGCGGGCGGCCATGGGCTCAGGCGCCGGCGAGGCGCGACTCGACGTAGGCGTCGGAGCGCAGCTGCCGCAGGAAGCGCTCGAACTCGTCCTGCGCCTTGCGCTCGCCGATCTGCTGGCGGGCGCGGTTGCGGCGATTCTCGTCGGTCACGTCCTGCTCGCGGCTGGCGACCCGGCGGAGGATGTGCCAGCCGGCCTCCGTGCGGAACGGGGCGGACAACTGGCCGTCCGAAAGCTGGGTGACCTGCGAGGCGAATTCGGGGCCATAGGCGTCGGCGGCGAACCACTCGAGGCGGCCGCCACGGCTGCGGCTGAAGGTATCGTCGCTGGCATCCTTCGCCAGTGCGGCGAAGTCCTCGCCGGCCGCGATCCTCGCGCGCAGCTCGTCGGCCCTCCGGCGAGCCGCCTCGTCGCCGACCACATCGTTCACGGCGACCAGCAGGTGGTCGGCCTGGAACTCGGTGACCTTCTGCGCGCCGGCGGTGCGCGTTTCGACGACCTGGATCATCTGGAACCCGCTCGGGCCGCGGACAGGCTCGCTGTACTGGCCTGGCTGAAGGGCGCCGATCAGCTCGGCGAAGCGCGGCGGGATCGCGTTGGCAGGGCGCCAGCCGAGGTCGCCGCCCTCGAGCGCGTTGCGATCGTCCGAGTAACGGATGGCCGCGGCGCGGAAGTCCATCTCGCCGCGGTCGAGCAGCCCCTTGATGCCCTCGATCTTGCTCTGCGCCGTCGCGACCTGCTCCGGCGTGGCGCCATCGGGCAGCGCGACGAGCAGGTTGGCAAGGCGGTACTCGGTCTCGTCCGCGCCGCCGGCGCGCGCGAGCTCCTGGTCGATCTCCGACTCGCTGACCACGACGCGGCTCTGCACGATGCGCTGCTGCAGCCGGCGCATCTGGAGTTCCTCGCGCACGCTGCGGCGGTAATCCTCGAAGGACAGGCCTTGCGACTCGATCTGCGCCCGCATCTGGTCGACGCCCGCTCCGGACCGGGCGGCGATGCCCTGAATGGTCTGGTTGAGTTCGGTGTCGCCGATGCGGATGCCCGTCGATTCGGCGCGTGCGATCTGCAGGCGCATCAGCACGAGGCGGTCCAGCACCTGCCGGCGGAGCACGTCCTCCGGCGGCAGCTGGGCTTCACGGTCGCGGTACTGCAGGCGGATGTTGGCCACCGCGCGGTCGAGCTCGGAGGCGAGGATCACGTCCTCGTCCACGACGGCGACGATTCCGTCGATGGGGCCGGTGGAGCCGGACCCGGCGAGGAGCTGGGCGTGGGCGGTCTGGGCGAGGGCGAGGGCCAGCAGCAGGCCGGCGGCGGTGGACTTCAGCATGGGACTTGCGGGCTCCGGGCGCGCTCGGGGCGCGGGCTACGGCGAATAACCGAGGATACCATCGGACAACAGGCGCTCTGAATCGCGGCCGAAGCGGCCGATCCCGTTCAGCTCGATCTCGAGGTAGACCCCGAGGTTGCGGTCGCCACCGACGTCGCGGATGTAGTCACGGGCGAGGACCCGGACCGCCATGCAGCAGCTGCGCCATTCGAGCCCCGCGAGCGCCTCGAGGGTGCGCTGCTCGCGCAGCGACCACGCCCAGCGGCCCACGGCCCGCCATTCCGCCGTCAGCGGCGCGGCGAAGCTCAGGTCGGCCTGCTCCAGCAGATCCTTTCGGTAGCGGTAGCTGGCGTTCAGGAGGGCGCGTTCGGAGAAGCGGTACTGCGTCCGCACCGCGGACAGGTCGGTGCCGCGCCGTCCCGGGTTCCACTGCTGCGCCGTCGACACCGACCACGCATCGCTGATGCGCCAGTCGATCTCGCCGACGAAGGCGGAGCCTCCGGGGTCGCCGAGGTCCTCGCCGGGCAGGCGCACGCGCGGCGGATCGAAATACTCGATGCGTCCGAGGCTGGCCGACAGGCGCTCGCGACCATCGGCCGAGGACAGCAGGCGGCTGGTGACGGCGAGCGTCAGCTGGTTGGCGTCGGCCTGCCGATCCGCGCCGCTGAAGCGGTTCTCGCGGAACAGGCCCGGCCAACCGAAGCTCAGCGGCTGGGTGTCGAACAACGGCAGCGCGTCCTGTTCCCGGTAGGGCACCCGGAGGTAGAAGAGCCGCGGTTCCAGCGTCTGCAGCCAACGGCCGCCTCCGGCGTCGCGCTCGAACACCATGCCGGCATCGAGGCTCGTGATGGGGACGTCGCGCTGAGGGCGGCGGTCGCGGCCCGGCGCGGTCGGGTCGGCGTCCAGCGACCACGCGGTGTGGCGCCACGCGAAGGTGGGCGTCGCGAACCAGCTGGCGCCGCCGAAGGGCAGCCGCAGCCGGGGCGTCACGTCGAAGCGGCGGCCGCCGGCCAAGGCGTCGTGAGCGAACCTCACGGCCTCGACGTCGATGCGGGGTTCGATCCGCCCGTCGCCAAGGACCGGGGCCCAGCGCGCGCGCAGGCGCGGCAGGCGGCTGTAGGGCTCGCTGCCGGGCAGGACGGCCGGGTTGGCGGCCTGCCAGCGCTCGACCGACAGCGCGGTGGACCAGCCCTCGCCGCGTCCGGCAAGCAGGGCGCTGCTCGGGAGCAGCGTCTGCGTGTTCCGGCCGAAGTCGGAGCCGAAGTCGCGCAGGTAACCGGTGTCGCTGACGTCCTGCACGTCGGCGGCGGCGTACCAGTCCGCCGAGAGCGCGGTGGTGTGTTGCCAGCGGAGGATGCCGCGGTCCCGGCCCGCCACGTCGTCGTCGGGCAGCCACGTGCCGGCGAGTTCGCCCCGGCTGCGATCGCCGAGGTAGCGGAACTCGGCGCCGAGCATGAGGCCGCGCCGGGACAGCCAGCGTGGCGTCAGCGTGGCGTCGTAGTTCGGCGCCAGGTTCAGGTAGTAGGGCACCTGGACATCGGCACCGTTCACGTCGTTATAGCCGATCGTCGGGGCCAGCACGCCGCTGCGGCGCTCGTCCGTGGTCGGGAACCGGACCCACGGCAGCCAGAGGACCGGAACGTCGCCGATGCGCAGGGTCGCCCCCTGCGCGACGCCGCTCTTACTCTCGTCGTCGATCTCGATGGTCGACGCCTCGAACGCCCACTGCCGATGGCCCGGCGGGCAGGTCGAGAACGTGGCGTCGACGAGCGTGCTCCGCGTTCCCTCGCGGGTGGCCGTCGTGGCGGTGCCGTTGCCCGCGCTGGCGTCGGCCAGCTGGTAGCGGACGTCGCGGAGGGTGGTGCGGTCGTCGTCTTCCTTGCCTTCCGCCGAGGCCGCGGCCATCCGCAGGCGGGCGTCCTCGTAACGCAGCGAGCCGGGACTCGACCACGTCCCGGCGTCATGCTGGTAGCGGAGCTCTTCGGTGCCGACCCACTGGTCGGCGCGCTCCAGCTGGACGCGATCGCGGAACACCGTTTCCTTCTCGCCGGACACATCGAGGCGGCCGGCGTCGATGCGGAGAGGCGTCCGGGCGCGGGTCGCCGCGTCCACGGCGGGCATCGGGGACGGCCGCATCGGCCCGAGGGCCTCCGGGGCGCGGCACAGGGCCCAGGCCGGACCCGTCGCGTCGGCGGCGAGGGCGGCGGGCGCGGCCAGCGCGAGGCCTAGCGCGCAGGCGAGGGGAGTGCGGGCGGGTCGGGACACGGTCGGACCTGGAGACGGCGAAGCCGCAAGCTTGAGGCATCGGGCGGGGCGCTGGGAACCCGGCCCCGGGAGACGTCAGCCGGCGCCGAGGCCCCGGAGGTGCGCGACGCTGCACTCGCGCAGCGCCGCGAGGCTGTAACCGCCTTCGAGGACCGACACCAGGCGCCCCCCGGCATGGCGGTCCGCCAGCGCCGCGAGTTCGGCCGCGAGCCAGCGGTAGTCCTCGCCGCCGAGTTCAAGGTCGGCCAGCGGGTCGAGCCGGTGCGCGTCGAAGCCGGCGGAGACCAGCACCAGCTGCGGCCGGAACGCGTCGATCGCCGGCAGCAGGCGTTCGCGCCAACGGGCGCGGAACTCCTGGCTCCCGGTACGGGGCGGCAGCGGCTGGTTCACGAGGTTGCCGACGCCGCGGTCCTCCAGGGCCCCGCTGTCTGGATACAGCGGGCTCTGGTGGGAGCTCACGTACTGGACACGCGGCTCGGACGCGAAGATGTCCTGCGTGCCGTTGCCGTGGTGCACGTCGAAATCGACCACGGACACGCGGGCCAGCCCGCGGGCCTCGACCGCATGGGCGGCGCCCACGGCCACGGCGTTGAACAGGCAGAAGCCCATCGCGACGTCGCGGGTGCTGTGGTGCCCGGGGGGGCGAACGGCGCAGAAGGCCCGCGGCACGTCGCCGCCCAGCACGGCATCGACGGCGGCGACGACCGCCCCTGCCGCCCGCAGCGCGGCCTCGGGCGAGCCCGGCGACATCGCGGTGTCCTCGTCGAGCCGGACGAGGCCTTCGACGGGTCGATCCAGCACCCGGGCGACCAGTTCGCGGGCGTGGACCCGCAGCAGCGCCGAGCGGTCCGCCTGCGGGGCTTCGCGCCAGTCCAGGTCCGGGAAAGCGGCACGCAGCGCGCCGGTGACGGCCTCCAGGCGTGCCGGGCACTCCGGGTGGCCGGCGCCCGGCTGGTGGTCGAGGCAGGCGGGGTGCGTGTAGACGCGCATCAGCGTCGGCGGTCGTGGCGCCAAAGCACTTCGCCGTGGCCGCTGGCGCGGGCCAGCACGCGGCACAGCACGAAGAGCAGGTCGGACAGGCGGTTGAGGTAGCGGATCGCCTCGGGGCGCACCGCGTCATGGTGCGACAGGGTGACGACCTCGCGCTCGGCGCGGCGCGTGATGGTGCGCGCGAGGTGGCACTGCGCCGCCGCCATGCCGCCGCCCGGCAGGATGAAGTCCTTCAGTGGCGGCAGGTCCTCGTTGAAACGGTCGAGCAGCTGTTCGAGCCGATCGATGTCCGCCGCGTGGACCGCCGCATGGCCGGGGATGCAGAGTTCGCCCCCGAGGTCGAAGAGCTGGTGTTGCACGGCGACCAGCACGTCGCGGACGGCGTCGGGGATGTCGCAGGCCAGCACGATGCCGAGGGCGCTGTTGGCCTCGTCGACGGTGCCGTAGGCGGTGACGCGCGCCGAGTCCTTTGCGACGCGGGAACCGTCGCCGAGGCCGGTGCTGCCGTCGTCGCCGGTGCGGGTGTAGATCTTCGAGAGTCGGTGGCCCACGGTCGTGCCTGCGGCGGAGGAAGCGGCGAGGATGC
>JAJTHD010000139.1 GCA_021297925.1 Lysobacteraceae bacterium | reverse complement strand
TTTTCGAGGGGATTCATGGGGACACTCCTGGGGGGAAGGAAACGAGGTTCATACCCGCTGGCCGCGCAGCAAGCGGATGACGATGATCACGACGGCGACGACGAGCAGCAGGTGGATCAACCCACCCATCGTGTAAGCCGTGAAATAGCCCAGCGCCCAGAGAAGGACGAGCAGGACGGCAATGGTTTCGAGCATGGCGGCGGCTCCGGGGGGCGTGATCGATCGATCACGAGGAGGGCTGAGGATGCGCCGCGGGCTCGCGGATGACGGTGCGGTGCCGCACGCAGCAAAAGAAACGGGGCGCTTGGAGCGCCCCGTTCCGGTGTCGCGATGTCGGCGTTTCCGATCAGAGATGCTTGATGATCTCGTCGGCGAACTCGCTGCACTTCACTTCTGTCGCACCCTCCATCAGGCGGGCGAAATCGTAGGTGACGCGCTTGCTGCCGATGGCACCGTCCATCGCCTTGATGACGGCGTCGGCGGCTTCGGTCCAGCCCATGTAGCGCAGCATCATCTCGCCGGAGAGGATGACCGAGCCCGGATTGACCTTGTCCTGGTCGGCGTACTTCGGCGCGGTGCCGTGCGTGGCCTCGAACACCGCGTGGCCGGTGACGTAGTTGATGTTGGCGCCCGGCGCGATGCCGATGCCGCCGACCTGCGCGGCGAGCGCGTCGGAGAGGTAGTCGCCATTGAGGTTGAGCGTGGCGACGACGTCGTAGTCCTTCGGGCGCAGCAGGATCTGCTGCAGGAAGGCATCGGCGATCGCGTCCTTGATGACGAGGCCCGCACCCGGCTTGCCTTCAGGGATGACGTGCCACGGGCCGCCGTCCAACGGCACGGCCCCGTAGAACTCGCGGGCCACGTGGTAGCCGAAGTCACGGAAGGCACCTTCCGAGAACTTCATGATGTTGCCCTTGTGGACCAGCGTGACCGACTTGCGCTTGTTCTGGATCGCGTAGCCGATGGCGCTGTGCACGAGGCGCTCGGTGCCGAGGTAGCTGACCGGCTTGATGCCGATACCGACCTGCACCGGCAGCGAACGCGCCGGCGAACCGATCGACTCGAGCTGCTTCGTCCACGCATCGTTCTTGGCCTGCGTGCCGAAACGGATCTTGTCGAAGGGCTTCGGGAATTCCTTGGCGAGGAAGTCGAGCACCTTCTGCGCGTCGGGCGAGCCCGGCTCGAACTCGATGCCGGCGTAGATGTCCTCCGTGTTCTCGCGGAAGATCGTCATGTCGGTGTCCTGCGGGCGCTTCACCGGCGAGGGCACGCCGTCGAACCAGCGCACCGGGCGCAGGCAGACGTAGAGGTCGAGCATCTGGCGCAGCGCGACGTTGAGCGAGCGGATGCCGCCGCCGACCGGCGTGGTCAGCGGGCCCTTGATGCTGACGAGGTAGTCGCGGCAGGCGTCGACGGTGGCGTCGGGCAGCCAGTTCTGCGTCAGGTTGAAGGCCTTCTCGCCGGCCAGCACTTCCATCCAGTGGATCTTCTTCGCGCCGCCGTAGGCCTTGGCCACGGCCGCATCGAGCACGCGCACCGAGGCGCGCCAGATGTCCGGGCCAATGCCATCACCTTCGATGAAGGGGACGATCGGGTGGTTCGGGACATGGAGCTTCCCGCCTTGGATGGTGATCTTCTCGCCGCCGGCGGGCGGCGTGGGCGTGTGCGACATGGGGCCTCCAGTGAACGCGTGAGCCCGCATTGTCGCGGTTCCGGGCCGCCCGGGGAAAGCGCGGGGGTTAAATCGACGTGAGTGGCCGGCGGACTCAGGCCGCGGGAGCGTCCGGGAGCGGGGTCGGCGCCCGGGCCGGCCAGCCGAAGAAGGCCTGGACCTCGTCGCGGCGGGCCAGCGCGTCGGCCTCGCCAAGGGCCAGCAGTTCGCGGGTGAACGCCGCTTCGAACAAGAGGTAACTGGCGAGCACGCCGCCCCCGGCGGCGGTCCCCTGCTCGCGGCCGGCGCGCCGGCTCACGCCCACCGCACCGAGCATGGTCCGCACCGGGCGCGGCAACTCGCCGATGTGGCGGGCGGCGATGTCGTCGATGCGTTGGCTGGGCGCGATGACGAGCATGTCCACCGGGCGGAGCGCCGACTGCGAGCGCAGGTCGGGCGGCAACAGGGACAGCGTGGCGTTGATGCGCCGCGCGCGTTCGATGTCGACCGCCAGCGCGTCGAGGAAGATGTTGGACATGGCGTGGCCGCCGATCTGCGCGAGCGTGGGATAGCCGCCCGCATCCCTCCGGATCGACGGCGGCTCGTGGAGTCGGCCCGCGCCGATCACCAGCACGCGGTCGGCGCCGAGGTGGATGGCCGGCGAGATCGGCGCGGTCTGGCGCATCGAGCCGTCGCCGAACCATTGCGGCTGCCCGTCGAGGCCCAACGGCTGCGCGGGGAAGACGAAGGGAATCGCCGATGAGGCCAGCAGGTGCGTCGTCGTGATCCGGTCGCGCACGGCGATGCGCTGCGACCGCGCCCACGGCTTCTGGTGCGGGCCGGCATCGAAGAAGGTGACGTGCGTGCCCGAGCTGTAGCTCGACGCGCTGACGGCGAAGGCGCGGAGCACGCCGTCCCGCACCAGCCCCGGGATGCGCTCCATGGCCACACGCTCGGCCAGCAGCTGCGCCAAGGGGGCGTTGTCCAGCAGGGAGCGGGGCTTGGCCCGGTGCCAACGGGCCAGCGCCCAGCCCACGGTGAACATCGTCAGCCAGCGCGCGCCGCTGCGGACCACGCCGAAGGCGTCGGCGCGGTACACCTCGCTGGCGCGGAAGTCATGCCAGATCCGGTGCAGGCGCTGCACCGCGCGCGGGTAGTCGTCGGCCTCGCTGGCCAGCGCCGCGGCGTTGATCGCCCCCGCCGAGGTGCCGGTCATCACTTTGAACGGCGTCGAGGACCCGGTGGCCACGCACTCGTGGCGGATGCGCTCGATGCCATGCAGCACGCCGACCTGGTACGCGGCACGGGCACCGCCGCCGGTCAGCACGAGGCCGACGCAGCGGTCGTGGCGTGGTTGGGCATCCGCCATGGCCACCTCCGGGGCGCGATCCGGCGCGCCCGACGCGGGCCAGTGTGCGCCCAGGCCGGCGGCACGGGGAAGCCCTCCGGATGAGGTGTTTTCCTACCCGGGATGCCGATGTCGGATGACGGTCATGGAAGCGCCGCGGGCGCACGCTGCCTCCATGGCCTTCCATCCCCGCCCCCCTGCCGGTTCCCTCGACCCCGCCCCCGCGGTGGACTCCTCGCCCGTCGCCGTCGACGCGGTGGCGTGGGCCCAGACGGTGTGGGCGGACCGGGAGGCCTGGATCAACTCCCGCGGTGGCGTGGAATCGGTGTTCACCGCCGCCCAGGTCCTCGGGTGCCGCGAGGAAGCGGTGCGCTGGCTGAAGACCCGCACGCGCATCTGACACGCCCTCCCGACGCCGGACGGTGGCACAGTGCGGGTCCCGCCCCCACCGAGCCGCCGTTGATGCCCACGCGTCGCCCCGCTGCACGCCCCCTGTCCCTCGCCCTCTGCGCCGCGGTCGGCACCTGCACCGGGGGCGGCGCCGGCGCCGCCCCGGTCGTCGCTCCCTTCGGCAGCTGGGCCAGCCCGGTCGCCGCGGCCGATCTCGCGAAGGCGGCGATCGCGATGAGCGATGTGCGCGTGGACGGCGACGCCCTCGTCTGGCGGGAAAGCCGCCCCGCCGAGGGCGGGCGCCAGGTGCTGGTGCGCCGCGAGGCAGACGGCCGCACCCGCGTGCTGACCCCTGAGGGCTTCGGCGTCCGCACCCGGGTGCAGGAGTACGGCGGCAGCAGCCACTGGGCGGTGCCCGGCGGGGTGGTGTTCGCCAATTTCGCCGACCAGCGCCTGTACCTGCAGCGCGGCGACGCCGCGCCGGTCGCGATCACGCCCACGGGCTACCAGTACGCCGACTGCGTCGCCGATACGGCGCGGGGCGCGCTGCTCTGCGTCCGCGAGGACCACACCGCGGCGACGAAAAAGGTCAACGGCGAGGAGCGCAACGAGATCGTGCGCCTCACCGTGCCGGCACCGGGCGCGGCGCACGACGCGGATGCGCCGGCCGCGGCCGGCGAGGTGCTGGTCACCGGCCACGACTTCGTCGCGTACCCGCGCCTGAGCCCCGACGGCAAGCGGCTCGCGTGGATGAGCTGGGAGCACCCGCAGATGCCGTGGGAACACACGCGCCTGCACGTCGCGCCGCTGCGCGCCGACGGCCGGGCGGGGGACCCGCAGGTCGTGTTCGGCGGCGACCGCGCGGTGATGGAACCGCAGTGGGGCGAGGACGGCACGCTGTACTTCCTCGACGAGGCCAGCGGCTGGTGGAACCTGCACGCGTGGGACGGCGCGGCCGTACGCGCGGTGGCGCCGATGCCGCGGGAGTTCGGCGGGGCGCTGTGGCAGCTCGGCATGGAGACCTACGCGATCCGCGGCGGCCAGGCCTACGTGCGGACCAGCCTCGCGGCGGTGGACCAGCTCGGCGTCATCGATCTCGCCAGCGGCGCCTACCGCGCCCTGGACCTGCCGCACGTCGCCTTCGGGGACGTCCGGCTCGATGCCCGCGGCCGCATCGTCACGCTGGCCACGCCCGCGGACGACGAAACCGCGCTGGTGGCCATCGACCCCGCCGATGGCGGCCTCGAGGTGCTGCACCGCACCACCGAGCGCACGCTCGATCGCGCTTTCGTCTCGGTCGGCGAGCGCATCGAGTTCCCGACCGCGCCCGGGCCCGACGGCGCGCCGCGCACGGCCCACGCCACCTACTACGCGCCGGTGAACCCCGGTTTCCGCGGCCCCGACGGCGCCCGGCCGCCGCTGCTGGTGCTGGTGCACGGCGGACCGACCTCGGTGTCCAAGCCGACCTTCTCGCTGCAACGCCAGTACTGGACCACGCGCGGCTTCGCCCTGGTGGACGTCAACTACGGCGGCTCGACCACCTTCGGCCGCGACTACCGGAAGCGCCTGAACGGGCAGTGGGGCGTCGTCGACGTCCAGGATGCCGTCGCCGCGGTGGATTTCCTCGTGGCGCAGGGCAAGGCCGACCCGGCGACGGTGGCGATCCGTGGCGGCAGCGCCGGCGGCTTCACCACGCTCGCCGCGCTGGCCTTCACCGACCGCTTCAAGGCCGGCGCCAACTACTTCGGGGTCAGCGACATCAAGGCGCTGGCCGCCACCAGCCACAAGTTCGAACGGCTTTACGACGTGTCCCTGGTGGGCCCGCCGGACGAGGCGCTGTACCGGGCGCGTTCGCCGCTGTTCCACCTCGAAGGCTTCACCGAGCCGCTGATCACCTTCCAGGGCGACGAGGACCGCATCGTGCCGCCGGCCCAGAGCCGCGCCATCGTCGAGGCGCTCGACGCCAAGGGCGTGATGCACGCGTACCTCGAGTTCGAAGGCGAGCAGCACGGCTTCCGCAAGGCCGAGAACATCGTCCGCGCGCAGGAGGCCGAGCTGCTGTTCTACGGCAAGGTGTTTGGCTTCACCCCGGCCGATCCGGTGCCGCCGTTCGAGATCCGGCACGCGCGCGCGCCGGCGCCGTAAGGCCGGGACATGACGTGGTCGGCGGTTCGGCAGCCTGTCACCGGCGTTGACAGGTCGCCGCCGTCATGGACCGGCCGGCAGGCTAGGCTCCCCTACGCGCGGGGTGCTCCCGCAGGACCCTCCCGTGGCAGGCTCGGAACGCAGCGGACTCCCGAAAAACACGACCGGCTGGGCCAAGCTGCTGCTCGCCCAGCAGTTGCCCGTGCTGGCGCGCACGGCGCAGGGCATCAGCGAATGCGCGCGTGATGACGGCACCTCGGGCGCCGACCTCGCCGCGCTGATCCTCCGCGACGCCGGCATGACCACGCGGGTGCTGCGGCTCGCGTCCAGCCGCCTCCACAACCCGCATGGCCAGCGTATCCGCACCGTCAGCCGTGCGGTCGCGCTGCTGGGTTTCGACGTGGTCCGCGAGATCGCTCTCGGCATCGCCGTGCTCGATGTGCTCGGTGGCCGTCATGCCGGCTGCGCGCAAGCCGCCGCGGAGGCAGCGCGCGCCCTGCGGGCCGCGGTGCAGGCCCGCGCGCTCGCCGAGACGGCGGGCATCGAGGCCCCCGAAGAAGTGTTCATCGCCGCGCTGCTGCAGGACATCGGCCATCTCGCCTTCTGGAGCGCTGTGCCGCAGTGGTTGCCGGAGTGGCGGCAGGACGCGGCACAACCGCCCCTGCAGGCCGCGCAGCGGGTGGCCGCCGACATCGGCCTCGACCTCGACGGCCTCTCCCTCTTGCTGAACGCCGAACTGCGGCTGTCGCCGCTGCTGGTCGGCGACCCGCACACCCCCGGCCGGCTCGCCGCCGGCCTCGCGCGGCGCTGGGTGGACGCCCTCGAAACCGGCGGCCGCCGCGAGGATCTCGACGCCGCGCTGGCGGACGCGGCCAGGGCCTTCCGCCTCGACCCCGCGGCGCTGCGCGAGCAGGTCGCCGTCCAGGCCCGGCAGGGCGACGCGCTCGTCGAGGACCTCTTCGACCCGGCCGTGCGCGCCCTGCTGCCGGTGCCGCGACGCCTCGACGAGCCCGGCAACGACGCGGCGGCCGCGCCGGCGCGGGCCGATCCCGCGCTGGCACTGGACGTGCTGCGCGACCTCGCCGAGCTTCAAGCCAGCGGACGGCCCGATCCCGGCATGGCGCTGTCGATGGTGATGGAGGGCCTGCAGCGCGCAGCCGGGTTCGACCGCGTGCTGTTCGCCCTGCTCTCGCCGGACCGCACCGAGCTCCGGCTGCGCTCGGTACTGGCGGCGCAGCGGCAACCCTTGACCACCGTGTTCCCGTTGGCGATGCGCGACTGCGGCCGCCTGCTCGACCTGCTGGCCCAGCCCCGGGTGCAGGACCTCACCACGACGGCGCCCGACACTGGCCGCTGGCTGCATCGCCTCGGGGCCCGCGAGGCCCTGCTCGGACCGCTGGTCGTCGACGGCCGCTTCCTCGGCCTGCTGCATGCGGACCGCGCCGTGAGCGGCGATGCCATCGAGCACGACGCGCGCACCCTGTTCACGCTGCTGCTGCAGCAGGCCAATCTCGCCCTCGCCAACGCGAAGTAAGCGGGCGTCGCCGTCTCAAGCCGTGCGAATCCCATCGGGTATCGTTCGGCCCATGCGCGACGAATGGACCATCGACCCGGAACGCGGCCTCTGGCTGTTCCGGGCCAGCCGGCTGGAAGCCCTGCTCGATCCCCTCGAGGCCCTGCTGACGCACCTGCCGCCGGCATCGCCACTGGCGCCGCAGACGGTGCTGGTGGGGCATCCAGGCCTGCGGCATTGGCTGCGCGATGGCCTCGCCCGCCAGCGCCGCGACGGCATCGTCGCCCATCTCGACATCGTGCTGCCCAGCCCCTGGCTCGACGGCCTCGCACGGCGCGTGCTGGGCGAACCACTGCTGGGCATCCGCGCCTGGCAGCGCGAGGTGTTGCGCTGGAGCCTCTTGCCGCTGTTGCCGCAACTCGACGAACCGCGGGTCGTGGCCGCGCTGGCCAACGACGTTGACGGTCGCGAGGCCTTCGCCTTGGCCGATCGCCTCGCCGCGGCGCTGTCGCCGCTGATGGTCTACCGCGAAGGCTGGCTGCGCCGCTGGGACGAGGGCCGCGAGGCCGTCGCCGGCGATGCCCTGCTGCGCAGCGCGTGGCGTGCGCTGCGCCGCGGCACGGCCTCGCGCCATCGCGGCGAGCGTCTCGTGGCGCTGGCCCGTCGCTTGCGCGAGGGCACGCCGCCGACGGACCTCGACGACGGCCCGCTGCACGTGTTCGGGCTCAACCACCTGCCCCTGCTCGAACTCGACGTGCTGCGCGCGTTGGCGCGGCATCGCCCGGTGGTCTTCCACGTCGCCGATCCCTGCCGCGAACATTGGGTGGGCCTCCCCTCGGGCCGCGAGGCGATGCAGCGCGCGCTGAACCGCGAGGACCGCGGCGAAAGGGAATTCCTCGCCCTCGACCACCCGCTGCTGGCGGCGTGGGGCCGGCTGGGCCAGCACTTCCTGCTCGAGCTGGAGAACGGCGAGCTGGCGCTGGAAGAGCGCAGCGGCAAGGACTGGGAGGAGCGACGCGACGATCCCGCGCCGGAGGCCCTGCTGACGCGCCTGCAGCGCAGCCTGCTGTTGAACGACATGGCGGCGCTCGCCCCGCCCGCCGGTGTGTCGCGCGAGGTCGCGCGCACCGACGCCAGCCTGCGCGTGCACGCCTGCGCCACGCCCCTGCGCGAACTCGAAGTCCTGCACGACGCCTTGTGCGAGGCGTTCGCTTCGATGGACGGCCTGCAACCGTCCGAGGTCGTCGTCGTCTCGCCCTGCATCGAGCGCTACCGCGCGCTGATCCCCGCCGTGTTCGGCGAACCCGGCCGCCGCGACAGTGCCTGGCCTTACCACCTCGCCGACATCCCGCTCTCGGCGACGCATCCGATCTACCGCGCCCTCGACTTGGCACTCGGCCTGCCGGCACGCCGGCTGACGGCGCAAGGCGTGCTCGACCTGCTCGACATCGACGCCGTGGCCGCACGCTTCGGCCTCGACGGCGGCGTACGCGACACCTTGCGCCACGCCCTGGAGCGTGCGCGCGTGGCCTGGGGCCTGGATGGCGCCGACCGCGCGCGCTTCGGCGCGCCCGACGACGACACGCACAGCCTCGCCTGGGGCCTCGACCGCGCCCTCGCCGGCCACGTGTTCGGCGGCCGCACGCCCGGTGTGCGCGCCCTGCCCGATGGCGAGCGCGTGCTGCCGCTGGCGGGCGTGGACGAAGGCGTGGCCGAGGTGCTCGGGCGGGCCCACGCCCTGCTGCTGGAACTGCGCGACTGGGTGGCCCTCGGTGTGGCGGCGCACGCCCCCGACGACTGGTCGGCGCTGCTGCAGCGGCGCTTCGAGGCCTTGCTCGGCACGCCCGCGCTCGACACCGACGGGCGCGAAGCCCTCGACACCACGAAAGGCCTCGTCGTCGCGCTGCGGGAGGAATGGCGCGATGCCGGCCTCACGACGCCGCTGCGTTGGGCCGCCGTTCGCGAGGCCCTGCTGGCGAAGCTCGCCGCAGTGCCCGAGCGGCAGCGCTTCCTGATCGGCGGCATCACCTTCTGCGGCATGGTGCCGCAGCGCGCGATCCCGTTCCGCGTGGTGGCCGTGCTGGGTCTCGACGAAGGGGCGCTGCCGCGCCACGTCGAGGATGGCGGGCTCGACCTCCGCCGCCTGAAGCCGCAGCGCGGCGACCGTGACCTCGCCAGCGACGACCGCTACCTGTTCCTCGAAACGGTGATGGCGGCCCGCGAGCGCCTGCATTTGAGCCACGTCGGCGTGGGCGCGAACGACGGCCGGCCGCGCAACCCGGCCGCGCCGCTGGCGGAACTGCTCGACACGCTGGCGCGATTCGGCGATGTCCCCGACGCCAACGCGGGCACCACGTTGTTCGACAAGGACGAGGGTCGCTGGCCCTGGCAGCGCCGCGCACCGCTGCAGCCCGCAACGCTGGTCGCGGCGCTGGCGGACGCACCGACGCCGACGGCCGGTGAGGCGGCGCCGACCGCGGCGCTTCCGTCGGCGGCGCTGGACCTCGACACGCTGTGCCGCTTTTTCCAGCAGCCGGCGCAGCAGGTGCTGCGCCAGGCCTACGGCGTGCGCCTCGACGCGCTCGAAGACGATCGCCTCGACGAGAGCGAACCCCTGCTGCCGCGCAGCGATCCGCGCGAGGCCTGGGCGAAGCAGATGCTGTTGGACGCGCTGGCGTCAGGCGCGACGGTGATCGACGAGCAGCCGCCGGAGGCGTGGTGGCTCGAAGGCCGCTTGCCGCCGGGCGCGCTGGGCCACGCGGCGTGGGAGGCGGAAGCCGAGAAGGCGCGGAAGGCCCTCGCCGCGCTGCGGCCCGCGGAGAGCGCTCTGCCGTGGCCTTTGCCGCCGGCGCACTCGCGCCCCGTGCGCGTCGCGCTGAAGGGCGGCGAGCTGCGCGGCCAGGTGGCCGTGCACGAGGCGGCGGACGGCACGCTTTGGCTGCTCGATGCCGCGCCGGGCAAGGAGCCGAAGGAACTGCATTTCGGCCTGCGCGTCCCGGCCTTCCTTCGGTGGGCCGCGCTGCGCGCCAGCACCGACGCACCGGTGCGCGTGGCACTGATCACCAAGAAGGGCGTGGCGCCCTGGGGCGACGTCATGGCGGCGGAGGATGCGCTGTTCCTCGCGCACCCCGACCGTGCCCTTGCCCTGGGTGGCGTGGGCGCGCGGGTCGAGGCGCTGGTCGATTTCCGCGCCGCCGTACTGGCGGGCGCGCGCCGCTACAGCCCGGCCACCAGCTGGGCGGCGGCGACCACCGACGATGACGACGCGATCGCCGACGCGTGGGGGGGCGGTGACTTCCGCACCGGCGAGCGCGATTACGCGCCGGGCTATGCCGCCCTGCTCGGCCGCGACTGGCAGCTGCTGCCCGGCAGCGACAGCCTCGCCCGGTTCCGCGACGACGCCCGCGTGCTCGCGAAGGCGCTCCCCGGCGAGCCCCGCGCGACCGGCGCCGACGGAGACGCCGCATGAGCGCCGCCCTCGACTGGACCACCGCGCCGCTGCAGGGACGGCTGCAGATCGACGCCAGCGCCGGCACCGGCAAGACCTGGACGATCGCCGCGCTCTACCTGCGCCTGCTGCTCGACGATGCCGACGGCCGCGCGCGCCCGTTGCCCGAGCAGGTCGTGGTCAGCACCTTCACCGAGGCCGCCGCGCAGGAGCTCGGCGCCCGACTTCGGCAACGCGTGGAAGAGGCCCTGCGCTGGTCGCAAGCGCCGCTGGCCCCGCCGGCCGCTGGCGCGGAAGACCCCGTGCGCGCCTGGGTGCGCCAGCGTTGGGATGCCTCGCCGGGCCGACGCGAGGCCGACCGGACGCACCTGCTGGCCGCGCTCGCGCAGCTCGACCGCGCGCCGATCGGCACGCTGCACGGCCTTTGCCATCGCATCCTGTCCGCGCACCCGCTGGAGAGCGAGCAGGGCTTCCAGCCGCTGGCGCTCGGCGACGGCCGCCGCGTGCTCGAGGCCATGGCCCGCGACCTGCTGCGCCGCATCGGTGCCGGCGAACCGCCGGCGCACGCCCGTGATCTGCCCAAGCGCTGCAGCACCCTCGAAGGCCTGACAACCGCCATCGCCGCCCTGCTGCAACCGGGCGTGGTGGTGACGAAACCGCCGACGCACGAAGCCCTGCGTGCGAGCGTGACGCCCTGGCTCGACGCACAGCTTCGCGCGCTGGCGAACCTGGACGGGAACTACACACGAAAGAACGCCGCGCCCTACACGCAAGCCTTGGCCGTGGTGGCCTTCCTCGACGGCGGGCCGGTGCTGCCTCTAAAGTTGGATGCGCTTGCGGGCGACGGTGAACCGTCGTCCCTCGTACTGGAACCCGCGCGCGTGATCCTTCTCGACCCGGCGTTCCGAACCGCCATGCGCGGCTTCGCCGCAACGGTCGAACAGGCCACCAACGCCGAGCGCGCGTTCTGGGCG
>JAJTHD010000045.1 GCA_021297925.1 Lysobacteraceae bacterium | reverse complement strand
GCCTGCGGCCGATGTGGCTCAGCGCTCCCTCAGCACCGCCAGCTGCTCGCGCCACTCCCCAAGCACGCGCTCCCAATGCGTGCGGTCGGCGAACTGCGGGAAGGCGACGGGAAACGCCGGATCGTCCCAGCGCCGCGCGATCCACGCGTGGAAATGGACGATCCGGAGCGCGCGCAGGGCCTCGGCCAGCGCGAGTTCGCCGCGGTCGAAGTCGCAGAAGCACTCGTAGCACTCCATGAGGGCCACGAGCTGCGCCTCCCGCCGACGCGGGTCGGCGTCGAGCAGCATCCAGAGGTCCTGCACGGCGGGGCCTTGCCGGGCGTCGTCGAAATCGACGAGGTGCGGCCGATCATCGCGCCACAGGACATTACCTGGGTGCAGGTCGCCGTGGAGTCGGCGGGTGTGGGCCGTGCCCGCCTCCTCGAACGCCACTTCGACGGCCTCGAGCAGCGAGCTGCCGACGTCCTCGAAGGCCTCGTGCAGCGCGGGTGCGATCCACGGGCCGTCGAGCAGGGTGTCCAGCGAGGCCCAGCCGAGGCCATCGATGTCGAGCCGCTCGCGGGTGGCGAAGGCCCGGCGGGCACCGACGGCGTGCAGGCGACCCAAGGTCTCACCGAGGGCGACGCGCACCTCGCGGCGGTCCATCTCCGGCGCGTGGCCGCCCTGCAGCGGGAACAGCGCGAAGCGCCAGCCGCCGTGGTGGTGCAGCCCGCGTCCGCCGAAGCGGCGGACCGGGACCACGGACAGCCCCTCCTCGACCAGTTCGTCGAGGAAGGCATGCTCCTCCTCGATCTGCGCGTCGGTCCATCGTCCGGGGCGGTAGAACTTGGCGACGACCGGCGCGGCATCGACGAGCCCGACGCGGAACACGCGGTTCTCGTAGCTGTTCAGCGCCAGCACGCGACCGTCGGACTCGAGGCCGAGGGCCTCGACGGCATCGACCACCGTGGCGGGGCCGAGCCCTGCGAATGGGACCGCGTCGTCGTCGGGCCTCATCCGCCCCGTTCCAGCGCCGTGGCCTGGCCGGCCAGCGCCGGGGAGAGCCAGCACTGCTGGCCGAGGGCGGTGAAGCCCACGCCGGCGAGCCAGCGACGGTAGGTCCGCGCCGGGCGCGCGATGAACCCCTCGAAGTCGCCCTCGACCTCGTCGCCCCGGATGTCCTCGGCGGTGTAGGTCTCGAGGTAGGCGATGCCGCCGCACAGCGCGGCCAGCCCCGGCAGGCCACGCTTCAGCTCGGCGTCGGGCACATAGTGCAGGACGTCGGCGCAGACCAGCAGGTCGACCGGCGGGCAGGGGCGCAGCGTGGCGAGGTCCCCGAAGGCCGCCTGCCGGAGGTTCCGCGAGCGGCTGAAGCGGGCGACGGCATAGGCGCTGGGGTCGAGCCCGAGGTAGCGCAGGCCCGGCCGGAGGCGCAGCAGGGGCGCCCGCCACGGCCCTTCACCGCAGCCCACGTCGAGGACGCTCCGCACCGGGCGCTCCAGTATCACCTCGGCCTGTGCGACGGCCAGCGCCACTCGGCGCGCGAGCCGCCCCCGGGAGGTCTTACTGCCGCCGGCCGAGCGGTACCAGCGGTCGAAGTAGTCGCGGTCGTAGGCCTTCATGCGGGGCTCCGGGCGGCGGAGCCGCAGTGTAGGGCAGGGTGACTACCGGCACATCCACTAGAGCGAGATTCGCAATAGTGTGGACTCCACTAGAGCGGACCCGCAATGACCGACCTCGACCTCCAGCGCCGCAAGTTCGACAAGGAACTCGCCACCGGCACGGTGGCGCTGGTCCTTCTCGGCATCCTCGCGCGCCACGGCGAGCCGATGTACGGCTACCAGATCGCCAAGCGCTTCGAGCAGGCCGACGAGGCTGCTTTCGCCGGCAAGCAGAGCACCCTCTACCCGGTGCTGCGCAACCTCGCGGCCGCCGGGCTGCTGGACAGCTGGATCGAGCCGTCGGACGCCGGTCCGCCGCGCCGCTACTACCGCATCACCGCCAACGGCCGCCTGGTCCTCGACCAGTGGGTGGCGAGCTGGCGGTCCACCCGCCGGATGGTGGACCGCGTCATCGAAGGGGACGACGAATGAGCCTGCCCACCACCATCACCGAGTACCTCGACCAGTTGAAGGCCGAACTGGCCAGCGCCGATCCGGCGCTGGTGCAGGACGCGCTCTACGACGCCGAGGAGTACCTGCGTTCCGAGCTCGCCGCGCACCCGCGCGAGGGCGAAGCCGCGCTGCTGGCGCGGATCGCGTCGAGCTACGGCCGCCCGTCCGAGGTCGCCGACATCTACCGCGACACCGAGGCCACTGTGGTTCGCGCCCTGCGGCCGCCGCCGCCGCCACCGCGCAGCAGCCTGTTCGGCCGGTTCTTCGGTGTCGCCGCCGATCCGCGGGCGTGGTCGGCGCTGATCTACATGCTCCTGTCCCTGCTGACCGGCATCTTCTACTTCACGTGGGCGGCCACGGGCATCGCGCTGTCGGTCGGCCTGTCGATCACCGTCGTCGGCGTGCTGTTCTTTCTGCTGTTCATGGCCACGGTGCGCGTGCTCTCGCTGGTCGAAGGACGCATCGTCGAAGTGATGCTGGGCGAGCGCATGCCGCGACGCCCCGCGTACCCGCCGCCGGCCGATGGCTTCTTCAGCCGCATCGGGCAGCTGCTGTCCGACCCGCGGACCTGGGGCACGCTGCTCTACCAGGTGCTGATGCTGCCCCTCGGGATGGTCTACTTCATCGTGGCCGTCACCGGTCTCTCGATCGGCGCCACGTTGACCGCAACCCCGATCTTCGCGCTGCTGGGCCTGGGTGAACTGCAGCTGGGTGACGTCGGTGGCGTGGCCTTCGGCAGCGTCATCGGCACGCCGATCGTCCTGCTGTTGTGCCTGCTGGGGGTTGGCATCCTGTTCGGCACGCTGCACCTCGCGCGGGGCGTGGCCCACGTGCATGGCGCGCTGGCCAAGCAGCTGCTGGTGACCTGGGGCGACTGAGCCCCCGCTAGAGGCGGCCGATCAGCCGCCGAGCGCGGCCCCGACGATGCCCCATCCGCCCTGCACGACCAGCGCCACCAGCGCGAGGAGGCCGACCACGAAGCCCCCGCCCCGCCGCTCCGCCGCGCCAAGGTAGGCGATCGCGTACCACACGCGCCCCAGAAGCCAGGCGGCACCGAAGCCGGCGGCCCAGCGCGGGTCGCCCCAGAGGGCGGCGACCCACAGCGCCGGGAGGAACATCGCGGCCTGCTCCAAGGTGTTCATCTGCACGCGGAAGGCCCGCTCGAAGGCCGGATGGCCGGTGGTAGCCGGCGCGGCGACGCCGTGGACGCCCCGGGCGCGCCCCACCGCGATGGCGGTGGCGAACATCAGAACGACGGTCAGCAGGGTGACGGCGGCGGGCAGGGCGAGCGCAGGGGACATGGGGGCCTCCGGAAGGTGGGCCGCAGCGTAGCGCAGTCTCGTCGCTGGTACAGTCGCGGCGCCGCGCGAGGCGGCCCGGATGGAGCCCCCCGATGTCCCGACTGCGCCGCGCCTATGCCGATCCCGGCGTGCCTCCCGTTCGTCGGCGCGAGCTTTGGGCCTGGGCGGGGTTCGATTTCGCGAATTCCGGCTACACGACGGTCGTCATCACCGCCCTCTTCAACGCCTACTTCGTGGGCGTCGTCGCCGGCGACGCCGATTGGGCCACCTTCGCCTGGACGGCGGCGCTCTCCCTGTCCTACGCCCTGGTCATGGCCACGGCCCCGCTGCTCGGCCTCTACGCCGACGCGTACGGCCGGAAGCGCGTCCTGCTCGCCGCCAGCACCCTGGCCTGCGCCGTCGGCACGGCGGCCCTGTGGTTCTGCGGGCCCGGGGACGTCGTCCTCGCCATCGTGCTGATCGTCCTGACCAACACGGCGTTCGGGACCGGCGAGAACCTGATCGCCGCGTTCCTGCCCGAGCTCGCGCAGGAGGAGGGCGTGGGGCGGTTGTCGGGGTACGGCTGGGCGTTCGGCTATGTCGGCGCGGTGTTGCTGCTGGCCGGCTGCCTGTGGTGGGTGCAGGGCGCCGGGGATCGCGGCAGCGACACGGCGAGCGCCGTGCGCGACACCATGCTGGCCACCGCCGTCACGGTGGTGCTCGCGGCGTTGCCCACCTTCCTGCTGCTGCGCGAGCGCGTCCGCCCCGCGCCCCGGCCGTTCGCCGACCTGTGGTCCGCCTCGCTCGAGCATTGGCGCGCCATGCTCGGGGGCGCGCAGGACCTGCCGCAGCTCGGCCGCTTCCTCGCGTGCATCGTCGCCTACCAGGCCGGCGTCGGCACGGTAATCACGGTGGCGGCGATCTACACGCAACAGGCGCTGGGTTTCACCACCGCCGAGAGCATCCAGCTGATCCTTGTCGTCAACATCACGGCTGCCGCGGGGGCCGCGGTCTTCGGGCACCTTCAGGACCGCCTCGGCCATCGCAACGCCCTGGCGCTGTCGCTCGCCGGCTGGCTGCTGGCGATCGGCCTGCTGGCCCTGTCCGATGCCCGGCCCGTCGTCTGGGCGGCGGCCAACATCGCCGGCATCTGCATGGGGGCCAGCCAGTCGGCCGGCCGTGCGATGGTCGGCGTGCTCTGTCCGCAGGGCCGGGAGGCCGAGGTGTTCGGGTTGTGGGGCCTCGCCGTGAAGGCGTCGATGATCCTCGGGCCGCTGGCCTACGGCGGCATCAGCTGGACGACCGGCGGCGACCACGAGGCCGCGCTCGCCGCGACGTCGCTGTTCTTCGTCGCCGGCCTCGCGCTGTTGGCCCGCGTGGACGTGGAGCACGGACGCTTGCAGGCCGGCCGCGCGCCCTGATCAGCCCGCGGCGGGCTCGCCCTGCTGCTGCAGGGCCCACATCGCCGCGTAGCGCCCGCCCTGCGCGAGCAGGACCGCGTGGGTGCCGCGCTCGACGATGCGTCCGGCGTCCATCACGAGGATCTGGTCGGCGTCCATGATCGTCGACAGCCGGTGCGCGATCACCAGCGTCGTGCGGCCGACGGCGATGCGGTCGAGTTCGGACTGGATCGCCTTTTCCGAGCGCGAGTCGAGCGCGGAGGTGGCTTCATCGAAGACGAGGATCGCCGGGTCCTTCAGCAGGGCCCGGGCGATGGCCACGCGCTGCTTCTCGCCGCCGGAAAGCTTGAGGCCGCGTTCGCCGACCTCGCTCGCGTAGCCGTCGGGCAGGGCGGCGATGAAGTCGTGGATGTGCGCGGCGCGCGCCGCGGCCTCGACCTCGGCATCGCCCGCCTCCGGACGGCCGTATCGGATGTTGTAGGCGATCGTGTCATTGAACAGCACGGTGTCCTGCGGAACGATGCCGATCGCCCCGCGCACCGACGCCTGCGTCAGGCCGCGCACGTCGTGGCCGTCGATCTCGATGGCCCCGTCCTGGACGTCGTAGAAGCGGTACAGCAGCCGTGCGAGGGTCGACTTGCCGCTGCCGGAATGGCCGACCACGGCGACCGTCTGGCCCGGAGCGATCTCGAAGTCGACGTCGTGCAGGATCGTCCGGCGCGCGTCGTAAGCGAAGCGGACGTTGCGGAAGCGCACCCGCGGGCGCCGCGTCACCAGCGGGACCGCGCCGGGGGCGTCGCGCACGTCGAGGTGCTCGTCGAGCAGGCCGAACAGCCTCTCGATGTTGGTCAGCGCCTGCTTGACCTCCCGGTACATCATGCCGAGGTAGTTCAACGGCGCCGACAGCTGCAGCAGGTAGGCATTGACGAGCACCAGGTCGCCAAGGGTGAGTTCGCCGGCGACGACTCCGGATGCCGCCCGCCACATCAGCGCGGTGACGCCGATCGAGACGATCGCGGCCTGCCCGAGGTTCAGCACGCCAAGGGTCTTGAGGCTGCGGACCGTGGCGTCCTCGACGCCGCGCAGGCTGGCGTCGTAGCGAGCGGCCTCGTGCTCCTCGTTGTTGAAGTACTTGACGGTCTCGTAGTTGATCAGCGCATCGACCGCGCGGGTGCTGCTGGCCGATTCGGCCTCGATCGCCGCGCGGTAGTAGCGCGTGCGCCATTCGGTGACGCGGAACGTCCATGCCGAGTACACGACCAGCGTCGCGATGGTGATCGCGGCGAAGCCCCAGTCGTACAGCCAGACCAGCACTGCCGTGACCAGCACGACCTCGAGCAGGGTCGGAAGGATGGTGTAGAGCGACCAGTCCAGCAAATCGGAGATCGCGGTGCCGCCGCGCTCGACGTCGCGGGCGATGCCGCCGGTCTTGCGTTCCAGGTGGAAGCGCAGGCTCAACGCGTGCAAGTGGCGGAACACCTTGAGCTGCACGGTCCGCGCGCTGCGCGCCATCACCCGGGCGAACACGATCTGGCGCAGTTCGGTGAACAGCGTCGCGGACAGCCGCGCCGCGCCATAGGCCATGAGCAGGCCCACGGGCAGGACGAGGAGCGATGGCGCGACATCGAGTCCGTCGACGAGGCGCTTCATCAGCATCGGCACGCCGAGCAGCAGCACCTTGGCGGCGACGAGGCAGCCGAGGGCGAGCAGGATGCGTCGCCAGTAGGGCTTCAGGAAGGGCAGCAGGTCGGCCAGCACCTGGCGGACGGTGCCGTCGCCGCGGCGGGGGGCATCGACCGGCGCGTGGCCTTCGATCAAGGGGGCATGGTCGGGGGTCGGGGCGCTCATGGGGTCATTGTGGCGCGCCGCGGGGCATGGCGGCGGCGAAGACCCGTAGAATCCACGCATGACTCCGATCGCCACCGCGTCCCGCGCACGCCTCGCCTTCGTGCTCGGGGCTCTGGCCATGCTCGGTCCCTTCTCGATCGACACGGTGTTCCCGGCCTTCGGGGCGATGGCGCGCGACCTCGGCAGCACGCCGGTGGCGGTGCAGCAGACGATCAGCAGCTACCTGCTCGGCTACGCGCTGATGTCGCTGTTCCACGGTGCCATCTCCGACGCAGTGGGTCGGCGCCCGGTGATCCTCTGGGGCACGGCCCTGTTCGGCCTGGCGTCGGTGGGCTGCGCGCTGAGCACCGACCTCCCGACGCTGCTTGCCTTCCGCTTCGTGCAGGGGCTGTGCGCGGGCGTGGGGATGATCGTCGGGCGCGCGGTGATCCGCGATGTCTTCGACGGCGAGGACGCGCAGCGGCTGATGAGCCAGGTCTCGATGATCTTCAGCATCGCGCCGGCCATCGCGCCGATCGTCGGCGGCTGGATCCTCGGCTTCGGCGACTGGCACGCGATCTTCTGGTTCCTTGCGGTCCTCAGCCTGGTGCTCGGGGCATTGGTGTGGCGCGTGCTGCCGGAAACGCATCCGCCCGAGCGTCGCCTGCCGCTGCACGCGGGCCTGCTGCTGGGCAACTACGTCGCCATGCTCCGCCACCGCCGCTTCGTTTGGCTGGTGGCGGTGACGACGATGAACTTCGCGGCGCTGTTCCTCTACATCGCCTCGGCGCCGGCGGTGGTGATGCGGCACCTCGGCATGGGCGAGGCGGACTTCGGCTGGTTCTTCGTTCCGGTCATCAGCGGCATGCTGGCCGGCGCCTGGGCGACCGGGCGTGCCGCGGGGCGTTTCGCCGCGCGGCCGATGGTTTCGGCGGGCTTCGCCTGTTGCCTGCTCGCGGCGATGGCGAACCTCGCCTACGCCGCCCTTGCACCCGGCTACGCCTATCCGTGGGCGATCCTGCCCTTGATGCTGCTCAGCTTCGGCATCGCGCTGGTGTTCCCGCAGCTGATGCTGCAGCTGCTCGACCTCTACCCGACGCAGCGCGGCTCGGCGTCCTCGATGCAGGCCTTCCTGGCGCTGATGTTCCAGGCTGGCGTGGCGGGGCTGCTCTCGCCGCTGCTTTCGGCCAGCCCCTTGCACCTCGCGCTCGCGGCGGCGGCACTGTCCGTCTCGGCCTTCGGCCTCTGGCGATGGGGCGACGCGCGGTCCCGCCGCGCGGTCGCGGTGGCCTGAGGGGTGCGGCGCGGGGCTAGCGCGCCCGTCGCCGGCGCAGGACGGCCAGCACGGGCACGCCCGCCAGCAGCAGGGCGCCACCCCACAGCAGGGCCTCCCGCCCCGTGCCGACCAGCGCCCACGCCGCATAGCTGATCGCCAGCAGCGCGACGCCCTTCCGCCACGCGGGTTCGCCGCGCGCGCCGTGCCACCACGCCGCCACGCTCACCGCGTAGGGCAGCAGGGCGGCCGCCGTGGCGAGCAGGATGGCGAAGGTGAACAGCGCCACGAGGTGCTGGTCGTAGTTGGCGAACACCAGCGCCGTCGCGAGCCCGCTGCTCAGCACCAG
>JAJTHD010000180.1 GCA_021297925.1 Lysobacteraceae bacterium | reverse complement strand
GGCGCGACGACGCGCCCGCCGCGCTCGCCTTGGCCGAGCTGCCGCGGGCTGCGCTGGCCCGCGTGGTGGGACAGCACCGCAACGCCTACGTGGTCGCGACGACGCTGGACGAGGCGCGGCGCGTGCAGCCGCCGGCCGCGTGGACGCGCCCGCGCTTCCGCGCCGAGGACCGCGCCGTGGTCGGCGACTGGGTGCTGCTGGACGCCAAGGGCGAGGCCATCACCCACCTGTTGCCCCGCCACGCGCTGCTTCGCCGCGCCGCCGCCGGCGAGCACTACCAGCAGCAGCCGATCGCCGCGAACATCGACCACGTGCTGGTGGTCACCGGCCTCGATGGTGACTTCAATCCGCGCCGCATCGAGCGGTACCTGCTGCTGGTGCAGGCCAGTGGCGCGCAGCCGGTGCTGGTGCTGTCGAAGGCCGACCTCGCGGGCGAGCTCGCCGGTGACGCCGCCGAGCTGCTGCAACCGCTGGTCGATGCCGGCTTCCCGCTGCACATCGTCAACGGCAAGGACGCGGCCAGCGCCGCCGTCCTGCAGCCCTACCTCGGCGCGGGCCTCAGCTGCGTGCTGGTGGGCAGCTCCGGCGCCGGCAAGTCCACCCTGACGAACACGCTGCTCGGCCGCGAGAAGATGAAGACGGCCGAAGTGCGCGAGACCGACTCGCGCGGCCGCCACACCACGACCTCGCGCGTGCTGATCCCGCTGCCGCAGGGCGGCTGCCTCATCGACACGCCCGGCATGCGCGAGCTGAAGCTGGTCGGCGAGGAGGACCTGGCCGACAAGGTCTTCGAGGACATCGAGGCCCTCGCCACGCAGTGCCGCTTCCGCGACTGCGCCCACCTCAACGAACCCGGCTGCGCCGTCCAGGCGGCGCTCGAGGCCGACGAGCTCGACGAGGCCCGCTGGGCGCACTACGTGAAGCTGCGCGACGAGCGCGACGCCGCGGCGACCACGCTGGCTGCACGCCGGGCCGAGACCAAGCAGGCCCACAAGGGCTTCCACGCCCGCCTGAAGGACAAGTACGGCCGGCGCTGAGCCGAATTTGCGTCGACGCGAGGCGCGTGCACTCGGCTGGCCCGCCCCGTCACCCTCTTGGCGTTCTGCCCGGCGGCCCGCTCGAAGGGTACGTCCCTGTACCTCGAGCGGCGGCGCATCCATGCGCCGCCCTCCGGGCTGACGCGTGATGATCCGGCCTGGGCTCCTTAATCGCCTCGTGCCCGCGCCTCGCCTCGACGACCTTCGCCGCGCCGCAGACGCGCCGCGCCCGCGGGGCGGTGGGTCAGCGACCAGCGAGCCATGGATGGCGAGCGCGCGGCTCGGGGCAGGACAGCCCCGAGTCCGCGGAAAGCGGCCTACCGAACCGCGTGGCAGGCGCTTCCACCCGGACCGCTGAGCCGCCGCTCAGGCGGGCTCCGGTAGACTCCGCGCCATGCTCGCCTTCAAGAACCTGGCCCTCCGCCGAGGGCCCCGCCTCCTTTTTTCCGATGTCGACCTGACCCTGCACGCCGGCTGGCGGGTGGGCGTGATCGGTCGCAACGGCTGCGGCAAGTCCAGCCTGTTCGCGGCCGTGCGCGGGGAAATCGAGCCGGACAAGGGCGACATCGACCGGCCGAACAAGCTGCGCATGGCCTCGGTGGCGCAGGAAACCCCGGCCCTGCCGGACCCGGCGCTGGACTTCGTGCTCTCCGGCGATGCCGCCGTGCACGCGGCCATCCGCATGGAGGCCGAGGCGATGGCCGCCGAGGACTACGAGAAGGTCGCCGAGGCGCACACCCTGCTGGCCGAGCTGAACGGTTACGACGCGCCCTCGCGCGCGGCCAAGCTGCTGCACGGCCTCGGCTTCCCGTCGCACACGCACGACACGCCGGTGGGCGAGTTCTCCGGCGGCTGGCGCGTGCGCCTGAACGTCGCGCGGGCGCTGATGACGCCCTCCGACCTGCTGCTGCTCGACGAACCCACCAACCACCTCGACCTCGACGCCGTGCTCTGGCTCGAGGAGTGGCTGCGTTCGTATCCGGGCACGCTGCTGGTGATCTCGCACGACCGCGAGTTCCTCGACGGCCTGTGCACCCACACGCTGCACCTGCACGAGGGCAAGGCCAAGACTTATGTCGGTGGCTACACCGCCTTCGAGCGCCAGCGCGCCGAGCACCTGCGTCTTCAGCAGATCGCGCACGAGAAGGAGCAGGTCGAGCGCGCGCACCTGCAGGCCTTCATCGACCGCTTCAAGGCCAAGGCCAGCAAGGCCAAGCAGGCGCAGAGCCGCATGAAGCGCCTCGAGAAGCTGGCGGGCACCGAAGCGGTGCGCGCCGAGCGCGAGGTGCGCATCGATTTCCCGGTGCCGCTGAAGCAGCCCACCACGCTGATCCAGCTGCGCGACGCCGACTGCGGCTACACCGCCAACGAGAAGGGCGAGGGCGGCGTCACCAAGATCCTCGGCAATGTCGGCCTGTCGATCGAAGCCGGCGACCGCCTCGGCCTTCTCGGCCCGAACGGCGCGGGTAAATCCACGCTGGTGAAGACGCTGGTGGGTGAACTGCCGCTGCTGTCCGGCGAGCGCACCGGCCACCCGGACCTCGTGATCGGCTACTTCGCCCAGCACACGGTCGAATCGCTGCACGAGGGGCAGACGCCGATCGACCACCTGCGGATGATCGCGCCGAACACGGCGACGCAGGATTTCCGCGATTTCCTCGGCAAGTGGAACTTCCCCGGCGATCGCGCCTTCGAGGTGATCGACGGCTTCTCCGGCGGCGAGCGTGCGCGTCTGGCCTTGGCGATGATCGCGTGGCGCAAGCCGAACGTGCTGCTGCTCGACGAACCGACCAACCACCTCGACCTCGAGATGCGCGAAGCGCTGGCCGAGGCGCTGGCCGACTTCGACGGCGCCATCGTGATGGTCTCGCACGACCGGCATCTCATCGGCCTCGTCTGCGACCGCTACGTGCGCGTGGCCGACGGCATCGTCGAGCCCTACGACGAAGACCTCGACGCCTACGCCACCTGGCTCAAGCAGCGCGGCAACAATGCCAGTGCGAAGGCGAGGGCCGCGGAGGCGAAGCCGGTGTCGAAGGCCGCACCCGCCGCGCCGCCGCCCCCTCCGGCCGCGGCGAAGCCCGCCAAGCCGGTGGACGGGGCCACCAAGAAGCGCTACGCCGCCGTGGAAGCCCGGCTGGCCTCGTTGGCCGCCGAAGCCGACGTGCTGGACGCCGAACTGGCCGCCGCTGCGTCCAGGGGCGGTGCGCAGGCTGCCCAGGCCCTCGCAGCGCTCGGCCAGCGCCGCGACGCGCTGCAGGCCGAGCGCGGAAGCCTCGAGTTGGAGTGGCTGGACCTCGCGGAGAAGATCGAGGGCGGCTGATCGGCGCTGCCCCGGGGCAGCGCTTGAATTCCCGCCCCGCCGACCCCATCGCTGCCCGCAGCGATTCGCCACGGAACCCGCCCGCCATGCCCATCTACGCCTTCGCCTGCTCGGCCTGTGGCCACGACTTCGAGCGCCTGCAGAAGCTGTCCGACGCCGATCCCACCACCTGTCCGTCCTGCGGCGCGGAGGGGTCGGTGGGCCGCCAGCTGACCGCCCCGCAGTTCCGCCTCGCCGGCGGCGGCTGGTACGAGACCGACTTCAAGAAGGACGGTGACAAGAAGCGCAACCTCGCCGACAGCGGCTCGGGTGGCGGTTCTCCGGCCCCGGCGAGCGCCAGCCCCGCGCCGGCCAAGGCTTCCGGCGAGTGAGCGCCTCGGCGTTCTTCGCGGGCCTGCTGGCCCTGTGCGGCCAAGCGTTCGAGGGCCGGATGACCACCGACGACCCGGCCGATGCCGCGATGGGCGCGCAGCGGCTGGTGATGCACGTGCGGGAATGCACGGACGACGAGATCCGCATCCCGTTCCACGTGGGTGCCGACCGCTCGCGCACCTGGGTCGTCACCCGCACCGCCTCGGGCCTGCGCCTGAAGCACGACCACCGGCACGACGACGGCTCCTCCGACGTGCTGACGATGTACGGCGGTGACACCGCGACCCCGGGCAGCGCCACCCGCCAGGACTTCCCGGTCGATGCCGAGTCGATCGCCCTGTTCATCCGCGAGGGTCGTGCGGTCTCGACCACGAACACGTGGACCCTCGAATACCGCGCGGGCCGCGAGTTCGCCTATGGGCTCGCGCGCCCGGCCGCCGGCAACAACCCGGCCCGCCGCTTCCGCGTCGAGTTCGACCTGTCCCGCCCCGTGCCGGCCCCGCCGCCGCCGTGGGGCGTGGGCCCCCCGGCCGCCGCCCGCTAAAGCCCCGGTACAATGGCCGGCTTGCCGCCGCGCCACCGCGGCGGCCCCAAGATTCCTGTGGAGTTCCCATGCGTAGCCACTACTGCGGCCAGGTCAGCGAAGCGCTGATCGGCCAGACCGTCACCCTCTGCGGCTGGACCGACGTCGCGCGCAACCTCGGCGGTGTCTGCTTCATCGACCTGCGCGACCACGCGGGCATCGTCCAGATCGTCGCCGAGCCCGACAACCCGGCCTACGCCACCGCGGCGCAGGCGGGCTACGAGGACTGCCTGAGGGTGACCGGCGTGGTCCGCGCCCGCCACAGCGTCAACGACAAGCTCAAGACCGGCCGCATCGAAGTGGTGGCCGAGCGCATCGAGATCCTCAACAAGGCCGAGACGCTGCCCTTCTACCTGCACGAATCGCCGGGCGAGGACGTGCGCCTGAAGTACCGTTACCTTGACCTGCGCCGCCCGGCGATGCAGCGCACGATGCGCACCCGCGTGGCCCTCGTGCAGGCGCTGCGCCGCTACCTCGACGCCAAGGGCTTCCAGGACATCGAGACGCCGATCCTCACCAAGGCCACGCCGGAAGGCGCGCGCGACTACCTCGTGCCGAGTCGCGTGCATCCGGGCGAGTTCTTCGCGCTGCCGCAGTCGCCGCAGCTGTTCAAGCAGCTGCTGATGATGGCGGGCTTCGACCGCTACTACCAGATCGCGCGCTGCTTCCGCGACGAGGACCTGCGCGCCGACCGCCAGCCCGAATTCACCCAGCTCGACATGGAGTTCGCCTTCATCACGGAAGCCGACATCCAGGACTTCGTCGAAGGGATGATCCGCCACGTGCTGCAGGAAGTCGGCGGCATCGAACTCGCCAACCCCTTCCCGCGCATGACCTATGCCGAGGCCATGCGCCTGTACGGCTCGGACAAGCCGGACCTGCGGATTTCGTGGGAATTCAGCGACATCGCCGAACTCGTGAAGGGCAGCGAGTTCAAGGTGTTCACCGATTGGGCCAATCACGCCGAGGGCCGCGTGGTCGCGCTGCGCGTGCCGGGTGGTGCGTCGCTCTCGCGCAAGCAGATCGACGACTACGGCGCCTACTGCGCCAAGTACGGTGCCAAGGGCCTCGCCTGGATGAAGCTCGAGGCGCGCGCGAAGGGCCGCGAGGGCATCAACTCGCCGATCGCCAAGTTCCTCGACGACGCCACGCTGAATGCGGTGCTCGACGCCGCGCAGGCGGCCGACGGCGACCTGCTGTTCTTCGGCGCCGGCACGTACAAGACCGTGTGCGACTTCATGGGCGCCCTGCGCCTGAAGGCCGCCAAGGACCTCGGCCAGGTCGCGAACGTCTGGGCCCCGCTGTGGGTCACCGACTTCCCGATGTTCGAGTGGGACGACGAAGCGCAGCGCTACGTGGCCCTCCATCATCCATTCACTGCACCAAAAATCGACGACATCGCCGACCTCGCTGCCAACGCCCGCATCGCCGTGTCGCGCGGTTACGACATGGTGCTCAATGGCAACGAGATCGGCGGCGGCTCGGTGCGCATCCACAACAGCGCCATGCAGGCCAAGGTGTTCGAACTGCTCGGCATCGGCGCCGAAGAGGCGGAAGCGAAGTTCGGCTTCCTGCTCGAAGCGCTGCGCTACGGCGCCCCGCCGCACGGCGGCATCGCCTTCGGCATCGACCGCATCTCGGCCCTGATGGCCGGCAGCGACTCGATCCGCGACGTCATCGCCTTCCCGAAGACCGCCAGCGCGCAGTGCTTGCTGACCAACGCCCCGTCGCCCATCGACGACAAGCAGTTGGCCGAACTGCACGTGCAGGTGCGTCCGGCCGCGAAGGCGTGATCGGGTCGCGAGCGGCTCCGCTCGCGCCATCGCTCTCGACCGAGCCTCGCTGACCATGGCCGACCGCGTCGTCCTGCTGCACGGCATCTGGAACAACCGCCCGGTGCTGTGGCCGCTCGCGGCCCGGCTCCGTGCCTCGGGGTTCGAGACGGAAACCTTCGGCTACCCCAGCGTGTTCGGCGGCGCGGAAGCGGCGGCCCAGCAGCTCGCGGCCAAACTGCGGCTCGACGCCCGCCAACGAAAAGCCCCGGCCCACCTCGTGGGCCACAGCCTCGGCGGGCTGGTGTCGCTGCTGGCCGCGCAGGACCCCGAACTGCCGGTGCAGCGCATCGTCTGCCTTGGCAGCCCCCTTGCCGGCAGCGGTGCCGCACGTGCCGTGCACGGCAGCGGCCTCGGCTTCGGCATGGGGCGCAGCGCCCGCATCCTACTGAAGGGCCTCGAACACGCCCCGCAGCACCGCGAGGTCGGCGCGATTGCCGGCACGCTGGAAGCGGGCTTGGGCCGCGTCTTCGGCACCTTCGATGGCCCGCATGACGGCACCGTGGCCGTCGACGAAACCCGGCTGCCGGGCCTCGTGGACCACTTCGAGGTCCGTGCCAGCCACATGGGCCTGCTGGTGTCGCGGGCCGCCGCCGAGGCGGTGGCGAACTTCCTGCGGATGGGGCGGTTCGCGGTGGGATGACGCGCGCCTGCCATCGTGTGGCTGGCGCCCCCGTGCCGCTCGGATTCCGCGTCCACCTCCATACTCGCGGCCGCTCGCCTCCTGCCTCGCTCACTGGGGCGCCATCCCCACTGGCGCGGCGCGCTCCCCAGCCGGCGAACCGCGACCGGCGCGGGGTTGTCCGCGACAGCGAGGCAGGAGCCGAGCGCCGCGCGTGAGGGCAGGACGCCCGCGCGCGCGGAAAGCGGATCGCCCCGTGCCGCAGGCAGGTTCGCCGGCATCGATCCGAGCCAGATGCTGCGCCCTCGGCGATAATCCCGCTATCGCACACACCACCGAGGCACCCCATGGGTCGATTGATGGCCATCGAAGGCCGCAAGAACGCGCAGGCCGCCAAGCGCGGCGCGGTCTTCACCAAGCTGGTCCGCGAAATCTCCGTCGCGGCGCGGATGGGCGGCGGCGACCCCGCCGGCAACCCGCGCCTGCGCCTCGCCATCGACCGCGCGCTGGCGCAGTCGATGCCGAAGGACAACATCGAGCGCGCGATCAAGAAGGCCACCGGCGAGTTGGAAGGCGTGAGCTACGAAGAGGTCCGCTACGAAGGCTACGCCCCGGGCGGCATCGCGGTGATCGTCGAGTGCCTCACCGACAACCGCGTGCGCACCGTGGCCGACGTGCGCCACGCGTTCTCGAAGTTCGGCGGCAACCTCGGCACGGAAGGCTCGGTGGCCTTCATGTTCAAGAAGATCGGCGTGCTGGCCTATGCGACCGGCGCCGACGAGGAAAAGATCACGGAAGCGGCCATCGAGGCCGGTGCCGACGACATCAAGAGCTACGACGACGGCGCGGTGGAAGTGATCACCTCGCCGGAGGCCTTCGAGGCCGTGAAGAAGGCGATGGAGGCCGCGGGCCTCGCGCCGGCGGAAGCCAACGTGACGATGCGCGCCGACAACGACGTGGCCGTCGACGGCGAGACCGCGCAGCAGGTGGTGAAGCTGCTCGACAAGCTCGAGGACCTCGACGACGTGCAGCACGTCCACCACAACGCCGACCTGCCGGACAGCGCGTACCAGTGACGACCCGCCTGCTCGGCATCGACCCCGGGTCCCGGCGCACGGGCCTCGGGGTCATCGACGTCGACGCCTACGGCCACTACACGTTCGTTCACTGCGAGGTGCTGAACCTGCTGATCGACACCGACAATTTCCCCGAGCGCCTGGGGCGCCTCGCGGAAGGCATCGATGCGGCCATCGACCAGTGGCAGCCGCAGCAGGTGGCCATCGAAACCGTGTTCATGGACAAGAGCGCCACCTCGGCGCTGAAGCTGGGCCATGCCCGCGGTGCCGCCATCGCCACCGTGGTGCGCCGCGGCCTGCCGCTGGCCGAGTACGCGCCGCGCGTCATCAAGCAGTCGCTGGTGGGGAAGGGCGCGGCCGACAAGGACCAGGTGCAGCACATGGTCAGGATCCTGCTGAACCTGCAGGGCGAGCGGCTGTTCGCCGATGCGGCGGATGCCCTTGCGGTCGCCCTTACGCACGCCCATATGGCCGCCACCGCAGCGCGCGCCGGGGTCGGCGTGGCGGCGCTGCGGCGGCGTTCGTCCACCCCGCGTCAGTAGGGGTTCTGCGGCGAGAACGGGGATGCCGCATTCCGCCCGTCGATCCCGATCGTCAGCGCGCTTCCCGTGGTCTGCCCGCTAACGAAATCGAAGGTCTGTCCGGCGCTGATCCGCGTGCGGCGCAAGCCGCGGTACACCAGCGGCTGCCCGCTGGCGACCTGCGTTCGCTGCGTGTTCGCGGTTTCCTCGATGACATAGGCCACGCCGCTGCCATCGACGATGCCGCGGCCGTCCCTGTCCACGAAGATCGCCGTGTTCTCGCCGACGCCCACGCCGACGACGCGCGGCGCGGTGCCGTCCTGCCGCAGTCGGGCCATGAAGGCCAGCAGCCGTCCCATCCGGTCGCGCTGCAGGAAGTGCGTGTCCGTGAGGATGCCGGCCATCAGCGGCAGGTCCAGGAATCCCGTCGAGAACTGCATGCCGCTCCGGTACGGGTTGGCGATCGCCTCGGGGCTGGTGACGGCGGTGACGCCGTCGGGGTCGTAGATGTGCTCGCCCTGCACGGCCATGCCCGCCGACGTGCCGCCGACCACCGCGCCGCGCAGGTACGCGGCGCGGATCGCCTCTTCGGTGCGCGTGTCCTTCCAGGCATTGAGGTAGCTGGACTGGTCGCCGCCGGCGATGAAGATCAATTCGGCGTTTCGAAGTGTCCATTCGGCGTAGTCGGAATTGGCCTTCTCGCGCGTGTCGAGCAGGAGCGTCTCGACCGAATCTGGCTTCAGCGCACCGCTGACGAGGTTGAACAGGTAATCGTTGTAGCCATTCGTGCCGCTGGTCCGGATCACCACCACGTCGCCCCCGTTGGCGATCGGGAAAGCACGCTGGCTGAAGCTGGCGTCGACGTCGAGTCCGCCGCCCATCAGGATCAGGCCGGGGCCATTGACCGGCGACCGGCCCGAGTCGGCGGCATTCCCGACCAGCCAGCTCTGCAGGTTGCCGGGCTTGGTCGGGCGCGTGCCGCCGCCCCCGCTCGCGGGAAGATCGACACGCAGCGTGTAGGGGCCGCTGCCGCTGTAGGACGTCAGCTTGAGGTAGTAGCGCCCCGTGATCGTGGCCGCATAGGTGCCGGTTTCGGGAATCCGCGAGCTTCGGCCGCTGGTCACCGCGCCGCCACTGGCCTGGTAGAGCGCCCAGTCGAAGTCCCGGCCGCTGGCATGGTCGAGGGTGATCGAAACGGTGCCCGGCGTCGCCACATCGACGTAGTACCAGTCGATATCGCGCGAGCTGGAGAACGCTCCGGAGACGGCCACGCCGGAGCCGATCGGCCCATCGGCCGTGCTCTCGCGATCATTGCTTTCGCTTTCGGCGCGGATCTGGGCGTTGGCGGCTTGCGCGCAGAGCAGGACGGCCAGCACGGCAAGCACATGGCAGGACAGGCGCGCGGCGGGCGCCCCCGGAACGGTGGACCAGGACATCGTGACCTCCAATGGCATCGCGCACGGCGCGACGCAGGCGACGGATCGGAACGGACAACTCCGGGAATGGCGCGCCGTGGGCGCGCCCTCAGGCCACCGGCTCTACTCGTCCCACCACTCGCTGAGGTAGTAGGTGCGGCAAAGGTGCCGACAATGGAAGCGGGGTTTCGGCATGGAATCCTCGGGCTTCGAGCCGTCGTCATACGCCCGTCATCCGCGGCGGTCAAGGCCCTGTGCCGGGCGTTGTCCCCGCATGCCCCGCGGTTTCCTCCGTCGCCCCTCCTTCGGCGAAGATGCACCATCCACTCGACGGCCCCTCCCATGATCGGACGCCTCCGCGGCACCCTCATCCTCAAGGCCCCGCCCGCGCTGATGGTCGAAGTGGGCGGCGTCGGCTACGAGCTCGACGCGCCGATGTCGACCTTCTACGACCTGCCGGACCTCGGCCGCGAGGTCGTGCTGTTCACGCACTACGCGGTGAAGGAGGACAGCGTCGCGCTGTACGGCTTCCTCACCGAGCGCGAACGCCGTCTGTTCCGCGACGTGCAGAAGGTGACCGGCATCGGCGCGAAGATCGCGCTCGCCATCCTCTCCGGCGTCAGCGTCGACGATTTCGCCCGCCTCGTCTCGACCAGCGACGTCACGGCGCTCACGCGCATCCCGGGCATCGGCAAGAAAACCGCCGAGCGCATCGTGGTCGAGCTGCGCGACCGCGCCGCGGAACTCGGCGGCGCCGGCAGCCCGATGGCGAAGGGCCAGCCGATCCCGGCCGATCCGCAGTCCGAGGCCGTCGTCGCCCTGCAGCAACTCGGCTACAAGCCGGCCGAGGCCGCGAAGATGGCCAAGGATGCCTTCGCGGCCGGGGACACGGCCGAAGCCGTCATCCGCAAGGCGCTGAAGGCCTCGCTCAGGACCTGATTTCACCTGGAGCACACGCCCGTGCGAACGGGCGTAGACTCCGCGCGCCCCTGTGCCGCGCCCTGTCCATGTCCGAGCCCGCCGTCGATCCCTCCGTTGCCGCCGATGCGGCCCCTGCCGGCCCGGTCCGCGACACGGGCGGCGGCCCCGAGGCGCACCGGGAAGGCCATGGCGGCCCCGGCACCGCGGCCCTCGTCATCGGCGCGATCGGTGTGGTGTTCGGCGACATCGGCACCAGCCCGCTCTACACGCTGAAGGAAGCCTTCGGGCACGCCTACGGTCTCGCCCCGACGCACGACAACGTGCTGGGCGTCTTGTCCCTGGTGTTCTGGGCGCTGATCGGCATCGTCAGCGTCAAGTACGTGACGGTGATGATGCGCGCCGACAACCGGGGCGAGGGCGGGGTGCTCGCGCTTGCGGCCCTCGTGCAGCGCCACCTGCCGATTGCGGCACCGCTCGCGTACGTCACCGGCGTACTCGGCATCTTCGCGACGGCGCTGTTCTTCGGTGATGGCGTCATTACCCCGGCCATTTCAGTGCTCGGTGCCGTGGAGGGCCTCGAGGTCGCGGCCCCTGCGCTGCACCCTTACATCGTGCCGCTGGCGATCGCCGTTCTGCTGGTGCTGTTCGCCTTCCAGTTCCTCGGCACCGGGAAGGTGGGCAAGGTGTTCGGGCCGATCACCGGCCTGTGGTTTGCCGCCATCGCCGCGGCCGGCGTCGGCGGCATCGTGCGCAACCCCGAGGTGCTGCAGGCCTTCAATCCGGCATGGGCGGTGGGCTTCTTTCTGCACCACGGCGTGGTGGCCTGGGTGGCGCTGGGTGCCGTGGTGCTGGCCGTCACCGGTGGCGAGGCGCTCTATGCCGACATGGGCCATTTCGGCCGCCGTGCCATCCGGCTCGGCTGGTTCGGCTTCGTGATGCCCTGCTTGCTGCTGAACTACCTCGGACAGGGCGCGCTGCTGCTGGCCGACCCGGCAGCGGTGAAGAACCCCTTCTACCTGCTGCTGCCGTCGGGAGCGCTGGCACCCATGATCGTGCTCGCCACGCTGGCTGCGGTGATCGCCTCGCAGGCCTTGATCTCGGGCACCTACTCGGTGGTGCGGCAGGCCATCCAGCTCGGGTACCTGCCGCGCATGCGCATCGTCCACACCTCGGACGACACGGAAGGCCAGATCTACCTGCCCAGCATCAACCGCTGGTTGCTGGCGGCCGTGATGCTGACCGTGGTTGGCTTCGGCAGCTCCAGCGCGCTGGCGGTGGCCTACGGCGTGTCGGTCACGGGCACCATGATCATCTCGGGTGTCCTGTTGCTGATCCTCGCCCGGGTGCGTTGGCGCACGCCGCGCTGGGTCTTGTGGACTGCCGGGTTTGCCATGTTGGCGGTCGACGTGGCCTTCTTCAGCGCGAACCTTGTCAAGTTCTTCGATGGGGCATGGTTCCCGCTGGCGCTGGGTCTCGGCGCCTTCGTGCTGATGCGCACCTGGCATCGCGGAAGGTTGCTGGTGCGCGAGCAGGTCAACCGCGACAGCCTGCGCATCGAGCACCTCGTGAAGAGCCTCATGGCCTCGCCACCGGCGCGCGTCCCGGGCACCGCGGTGTTCCTGACGCCGAGCAACGCCTTCACGCCGCCGGCCCTGCTGCACAATCTCAAGCACAACAAAGTGCTGCATGCCTGCAATGTGCTGCTCAGTGTGCAGGTACTGACGGTGCCGCGGGCCGAGCCGGACGACCGCGTCTCGCTTGAACCCATCGGCCACGGCTTCTGGCGCATGACACTGCGCTTCGGCTTTGTCGAGGACCCACATGTGCCCAGGGCCTTGAAAGCCCTGAAGCTCGTCGAGCCTGACGTCAATCCGATGACGACGACCTTCTTCGCCAGCCGCGAGGCGCTGGTGGCGTCGAAGGGCGAGGGCATGGCGCTTTGGCGCGACAAACTGTTCCTTCTGCTGTCGCGGAACGCCACGCCCGCTACCGAATTCTTCTCCATTCCGGGCAACCAGCTCGTCGAGCTCGGGATGCAGGTGCGGATCTGAGGTCGCGCCGCGGGCTGCCGGCGGTCGGCTCCCCGTGCGACCATACCCGGCCATGAGCACCCGCACCGTCTCGCCCGGCGCCACCGCCGAGGACGAAGCCCTCGAAGCCAGCATCCGCCCGAAGTCGCTCGCCGAATACCTCGGCCAGGAGGCCGTCCGCGAGCAGATGCAGATCTACATCCAGGCCGCCAAGCAGCGCGGCGAAGCGCTGGACCATGTGCTGATCTTCGGGCCGCCGGGCCTGGGCAAGACCACGCTCTCGCACGTGATCGCCAACGAACTGGGCGTAAACCTGCGCCAGACCTCGGGGCCGGTGATCGAAAAGGCCGGTGACCTCGCGGCCCTGCTCACCAACCTGCAGCCGCACGACGTGCTCTTCGTCGACGAGATCCACCGCCTGTCGCCGATGGTCGAGGAGGTTCTGTATCCGGCGATGGAGGACTACCAGATCGACATCATGATCGGCGAAGGCCCCGCGGCCCGCTCGATCAAGCTCGACCTGCCGCCCTTCACCCTGATTGGCGCCACCACCCGCGCCGGCCTGCTCACCGCGCCGCTGCGCGACCGCTTCGGCATCGTGCAGCGCCTCGAGTTCTACACCGCCGAAGAGCTCACCCGCATCGCGCGGCGTTCGGCGCAGATCCTCGGCATCGCCTGTGATCCGGAAGGCGCCGCCGAGATCGCCAAGCGCTCGCGCGGCACGCCGCGCATCGCCAACCGCCTGCTGCGCCGCGTGCGCGACTACGCGCAGGTGAAGGGCGAGGGCGTGATCACCAAGCCCATCGCCGATGCGGCGATGAAGATGCTCAAGGTTGATCCGGAAGGCTTCGACGAGCTCGACCGCCGCCTGCTGCAGACGATCGCCGAGAGCTTCGCCGGCGGCCCGGTGGGCGTCGAATCGCTGGCCGCCGCGCTGTCGGAAGAGCGCGGCACCCTCGAGGACGTCGTTGAGCCCTTCCTCATCCAGCAGGGCTTCCTGGTGCGCACGGCGCGGGGTCGCATGCTTGCCCCGAAGGCCTGGACCTGGCTGGGCCTGAAGCCACCGCGCGGCGCCGTGCCGGCCGACCTGTTCGACCCGGAAGGCGGCGCGTGACGGCGTCGGATTCGCCGACGATGCCTGGCCGCTCGCCGACGTTCAGCCTGACCTTAAGGGTCTACTGGGAAGATACCGACGCCGGTGGGGTCGTCTACCACGCCAGCTACGTCCGGTTCCTCGAGCGGGCGCGCACCGAATGGCTGCGCGCCGCCGGGCACGACCAGACGACGCTGCGCGGGGAGGGCGGGTTGCTGCTGGTGGTGCGCGCGATGCGGCTGGACTTCCTGGCCCCGGCGCGGCTCGACGACCTGCTCGCCGTGACCGTGGACCCGGTCGAGGCCAAGGGCGCCAGCCTGCGCTGCCGGCAATCGATCCGCCACGGCGACCGCCTGCTGCTCACCGCCGACGTCGAGGTCGCCTGCCTCCGCGCCGTCGACTTCAAGCCCACCCGGATTCCGCCCGGCCTGCTGGCCGACCTGATGCCCCACGCTGGTGACCCATGCTGACGACCGCGACGCTCTCCGCCCTTGTTGCCGCCGCCACCCCGCTGGCCCCCGAGGCCGCGGCCGCCGCCACCCAGGTGGCCGCCGAGGCGGTCCCAGGCGGCATCAACTACCTGACGCTGGTGCTCAAGGCCAGCGTGCCGGTGCAGTTGGTGATGCTCTTGCTGCTCGCCGGTTCGGTCTACAGCTGGGTGATCATCGTCCGCAAGACGCGGGTCTACCAGCGCGCCGATGCCGAAGCCAACGACTTCGAGAACCGCTTCTGGTCGGGGGCCGACCTGACCCAGCTCTACCGCGCCGCCACCGACCGCAACCGTGTCGTCGAGGGGCTTGAGGCCATCTTCGAGGCCGGCTTCCGCGAGTTCACGCGCCTGCGCCAGAAGCGCGGTAGCGACGCCCGCGCCCAGCTCGAGGGCGCACAGCGCGCCATGCGCGCCACGCTGGCCCGCGAGACCGGCGAGCTGGAGCGCAACCTCGAGATGCTGGCGAACATCGGATCCACGGCGCCCTACGTCGG
>JAJTHD010000023.1 GCA_021297925.1 Lysobacteraceae bacterium | reverse complement strand
GAGCAGGTGGATGCCGATGCCGTGCTCCGCCAGCGCCATGCTGGTCGAATCGACCAGGAAGGGCATGTCGTCATTCACGATCTGCAGCACGGTGTGCGGGCTCGACTCCGGGTTCGACAGGCGCAGGCTCGGCGCGCCCGAGGCCCGCTCGGAGGCGAACGCAAGGAACTCGCGCGCCGTCGAGAGCCACGCCGATGCCGGACGCTGCGCCATGTCCTCGCCCGGTACCCGCGCGTAGAACGCCTCGACGAACCGGGCCAGCGTGGCCCCATCCGGCCCGGACGTCGCGGCGGCCTGCACGAGGGCGGTCAGTTCGGCATTCGGATTGGCGTTCGGGGCGCTCATGGGGTCGGTCGGTCCAGCGACTGAGTGAAAGCTCGAAGTGTACGCGGTCTCAAGGGCCGCTCGATGCTCCCGACGGCGTCGCGGTGCCGGTTTCCACCCATCGCGGGCCGCCATCGACGAAGGGCTTGATGCCCAATTCTCGGTAGACGGCCGCCGGGTCGATGGACCGCCCCTGCGTCACCACCGCGACCGTACGCCGGAGTGTAGTGATGTCGCGAGTGGGGTCGCCATCGACCAGCACGAGGTCGGCCCGGTAGCCGGGCGCGATCCGCCCCCGGTCCTGCTCGACGCCGCTGTAGCGCGCGCCGTTGCGGGTGGCGATACGCAAGGCCTCTCCCGGTGGAATCCCGGCCATGGTGTAGAGCTCGAGCTCACGCTGCAGGGTGAACCCGGCCATGGCATCGGTGCCCGCGACCAGCGGCACCCCGGCGCGATGCAGCCGACCGATGAACTCGACCATCGCCATGTAGCTCTTCTCGTAGCGCTGCTGCGTCGCAGCATCCGGGATGTCCATGCCGCCACTCCGGAAGCCGCGCTGCACCGTCGGAGGAAAATGGTCGGCGATGGCGGCATAGGCCGGCGACAGGGTGCCGTCCTTCTGGCGGAGGAAATCGAAGGTGGCCAGGGTCGGATCGATCACCGTGCCGCGGTCCACCAGCAGCCGGATGAAGTCCTGCACGGGTGCCGAATCGAAATCGATCTCGGCGGTGCGGGCGGCCGGCAGGTAGAAGCGCTCCAGCGTCCGGGTGTCGGTCTTGTCGTTGACGAGGAAGTTCAGGAGCACCTGGTTGACGTGGTTGATCTCGTCGAACCCGGCTTCGACCGCGCCGCGGGCCCGCATGAAGGCCGGGACATGGCCGCTGACGCGAAGGTCGCGCGAGTGCGCGTACGCGACCGTTTCGCGGAGGAACCGGCGCGGGAAGCTGTTGTAGACCTTGACCTGCACGTAGCCCCGCTCGGCGTACCAGTCGACCGCGGCCTTCGCCTCGTCGAGGGTGCTGATGACGAAGCCGTTGCGCGCCGAGAGCGGGCTCTCGCCCTCGAGGAAGCCCGCCGGCACGATTTGCGGGCCGAACAGTTCGCCGGCGGCGGTCTCGTCGATGATCCGCTGCAGGGTCGCGTTGTCGTTGCCCATGTCGCGGACCGTGGTGACGCCGGCGGCGAGGTTAAGTCCGCCTTCCCAGCGCCCGGCATGCGCGTGCATGTCGAACAGACCGGGCAGCAGGACGCGTCCGCCGCCGTCGAGGCTGCGCGCCGCACCCACGCCGGGCGACCCGGCCGGTAGAACGGCGCTGATCCGACCGCGCAGCACGTAGACGTCCTTGAGGCCGTCCTGCAAGGCCCCCACCTCGCTGTCGAAGACCCGCACGTTGCGAACGACGGACAGCCCTGGCATCGGCGCGCCGAGCCGGGCGGCCATGCCTTTGAGCAGTTCGGCTTCGGCCTTCTCCTGGGCGGCCGCCAAGGCCGGGACAGCGGCTTCGTCGCCCGCCGGCACGGCGGCGAGATAGCCCGGCACCACGAAAGCGTAGAAGTCGGGCGTGTCGCCGGTGGTGACCCACAGGTAGGACGGGGTCAGGCCGAGCCCTGTCTGCGCGACCAGCGCGACGGTCTTCCGCGCCGCGCCCTCCCCGAGATCGAGGCGCGCCACCTCGCGCTGCACGAGGGTCCCGGCGGGCAGCAGGTCGAGCCGCCCGCCGGCCTTGGCGGCGGCGCGATACAGCACCTCGCTGCTGGCCGGACCGCCGTTGAACGGCACGTAGAAGCGGCCGGTCGACTCGGCCGAGCGGCCCTGCTCGGTGCTGCTGGACCAGTTCGCCTCCACGCCGGTACGGGTGAAGCGCTCGTCGACCTTCGATCCGAAGGTGGTCGTGCCGGTCGCCACGTACGCGTCGTAGGTGCCGTCGGCGGCCACGCGCCAGCGCTCGTCGATCTCCGGGCCGCGGCCGTTGTCCTTGAACACGAAGCGCCCACGGCAGTCGCCTTGCGCATCGCAGGTCACGGTCTGCTCGCCGGCGACCTTCCCGTTGTCGACGAGGACCACCCAACGTCGCTCGGCGGCATTCACCGTCGCGACGATCCCCAAGCCCAATGCCCACACCCACGCGCGATTCGGTCGCATGTTCGTCCACCCCGACCCAGAAGGAGCCGATGCTGCGCCGCCGCCCTGCCCGCCGCAACGGTGCGCCGCGTCACGACGCCGCCCCGGGACAGGAGTAATCTGACCCGATTCGTCGTGGGGATTCCGCCCATGCTCATCGGCCCGACCAGCGTCCCGACCGCCCTTGCCGCGACCCCGTCGCGGACCGAGGCGATCGCGCCTGCGCTGCCGGCCGTGGCGATCCCGTCAGGGGCAAGCCAGCCCCAGACCTTGCGGGCCGCGGTGCCGGTCACCGCCGGCAGCGCCCGGAACCCGCTTGAGGACGTCCGCACGCGGGTGGCGATCCAGCAGCTCCAGGCCCGCGATCGCGAGGTCCGCCAGCACGAGCAGGCGCACATGGCCGCGGCCGGCGGCCTGCTGAAGTCCGGCCCCAGCTACAGCTACATCACCGGTCCGGACGGCAAGCGCTACGCCGTGGGTGGCAACGTCGAGATCGACACCAGCGAGACCAGCGACGATCCGGAAGCGAATCTCGAAAAAGGCGAGCGGATCCAAGCCGCGGCGCTCGCTCCCGCCGAACCTTCAGGGGCCGACTTGGCCATCGCCAAATTGGGCGCCCGGATCGAGCAGCGGGCGCGGGCCGAGCTGGCCCGCCGCGAAGCCGCCGCGAACGCCTATTCGGAACAGGCCTCGCTGGGCGACGCGCTGCGCAATCGCGGCGAACCGCCGCGATCGGTCGGCCTCGTGCTTGATCGGGTGGCCTGAGGCCGGAACACGTCGATGTCGGCGTCAGCGGGCTTAAGCGTCGAGCTCCGACCATCGGGCGAAGGCCGCATCCAACTCCGTCTGGACGGCGGCCATCCGCGCATGGTGTGTGGCTTGGGCCGCAGTGTCTTTCGCGTAGAAGCCCGGGGCCGATAGCGCTTCGGTGAGGGCCGCCATCTCGTTCTCGAGCGCATCGATCCGCCCGGGCAGGGCTTCGAGCTCGCGCTGTTCCTTGAAGCCGAGCTTGCGTTTCGCGGCGGGGGGCTAGGGGGGTTCCGATGCCGGCACGGCGCGCGCCGCGGGCGTTGG
>JAJTHD010000234.1 GCA_021297925.1 Lysobacteraceae bacterium | reverse complement strand
AGGGGCGGCCGGCTCGACGCTCGGGGGCGGAACGACCTCCGTCATCGCGCTCGGCGCGGCCTCGATCGGCGTGTTGGTCGCGGCGGCCTGGGCGACCGGAGCACTCGTCGCCGCCGGCGGGGCCGGGCCTGCGGCCGGCTCTGCCGTCGGCGCCGGCGCGACCTCTCGCCCGTCGGCGTCCGCACCCGGGGACGCGTTGACCCACCCGATGCCACCCGCGACCGCGACCAGCAGGCCGACAGCGACCACGAGCATCACGCCCCCCGCGCGCCCCGTCCCGCGCCCGGCGCTGGCCGATCCCGCGATGGCGGCCTGCACTCGCCCGGGCGCCGCGCCCGACCGCTGCCTCGCCTCGAGGTCCTTCAGCATCTGGTTGATCACGCTCATGCCCGGAGCCCCCACCACGCCATCGCCCCCACCGCGACGGCCAGCAGCGCACCCCACGCCCACGGCCGCACCGCGAGGCGCGATACGGCACCGCGCGGGCGGCCGGCGCCGTCGGTGTCACGAACGGCCAACGCCACCTCGGCCATGCCGACCTCGCGCAGGCCGCGGCCGTAGGCCAGCAGCAGGGACTTGTGCGCCAGCACGTTCAGAAGCCGTGGAATGCCGCGGCTGTCGCGGTGGAGCCGACGCAGGACCGGCGCTGCGAACAGCGGGCGGCCGTTGTAGCCGGCGATCGCAAGCCGATGCTGGAGGTACAGCGCCACGCCCTCGGCGTCGAGCGGCCGCAGCCGGTAACCGAAGCCGATGCGCTGCTGCAGCTGGCGAAGCTGCGGCTGCGCCAGGCGCTCGTCAAGCTCGGGCTGGCCGAACAGCACGACGTGGAGCAGCTTGCGCGTCTCGGTCTCGAGGTTCGAGAGCAGGCGCAAGGCCTCGAGGCTCTGGTCCGACAAGGCCTGCGCCTCGTCGATGATGACGGCGACGCGTTTGCCCTCCGACGCGAGCTCGATCAGGCGTTCCTGCAGTTTCCTCACCACCGTGTGCTGGCGCGGCGTGGGGCCGAGCGGCACGCGCAGTTCGTCGGCGATCGCTCGACGGAGGGCGTCGGGGTCGAGGTAGGGATTCGGCACCCACGCCGTGACCCAGTCGCCGTGCAGCCCGTTGAGCAACAGTCGGCACAACAGGGTCTTGCCGGTACCGACCTCGCCGGTGATCTTGATGAATCCCTCGCCCTGCGAAAGCGCGTGCCGCAGCACGTCCAAGGCCTCGACATGGGCGTCGTTGCGGAAGAAGAACCCCGTGTCCGGCGTGAGCGCGAACGGGGCCGTGCGGAGGCCGAAGTGCGCTTCGTACATGCCGGCCGCCGCCGCGCCGCTCAGGGCGTGCCGCCCTCGAGCGCGCGGGTCTCCTCCATGCGGGGGCGCGCGGCCGCGTCCCAGTCCGCCTGCCCGCGGACCACGGTCGGCCTGAGCAGGATGACCAGCTCGGTCTTGCTGCCGGTGTTGCGGGTCTGGCGGAACAGGCGGCCCAGCACCGGGATGTCGCCCAGCCATGGCGTACGGGCGTTCTGGCGGGCCTGGCTGTCCTGCATCAGGCCACCGATGACGACGAGTTGGCCGTTGCTCGCGCGGACCACGGAATCGCTCTGGCGCACGGCGCTGACCGCCAGCGGGAGGCGGTAGTCGCGATCACCGACGACGATCAGCTTGGTCTGGTCGGACACCTCCGAGATCGTCGGCTGGACGTGCAGCAAGACGTCGCCGTCGTCCGAGATCTGAGGTGTGACGTCGAGCGAGATGCCCGAGAAGAACGGCGTCAGCTCGAGCGTCGGGTCGGTCTGCTGGGTCTGGTTGCCGACGGTCTGGCTCTGGCTGCCGGTGATGCCGGTGACGAAGAACTCGTCGCTGCCGACCTTGATGACCGCCTTCTGGTTGTTCGTCGCCGACACCCGCGGGCTGGACATCACGCGGACGTCGCCCTGCTGCTTCAGCAGTTCGACGAAGGCGGAGAAATCACCGCCCTCCCAGCCCACGCTGAACACGCCGCCGAAGGCCGAGGTCCGCGTGTTGTCCGGCAGCGTCGGGTTGTTGGGGTTGAGGTTGCCGGTCTGGCCGCCGATCTCCGACTGCCCGTTCGGCCCGAAGATCGACCCGCCGCCGGTCTGCCCGATGATGCCGGCCCCGTTGTCCACGACCTGCGCCCAGTTGATGCCGCTCTGGAAGCGGTCGTTGAGCGTGACCTCGAGGATGCGCGCCTCGAGGATGACCTGGCGGGTCACGGCGACCTGTACCGAATCAAGGTAGCGCTGCACGTCGCGCATCTCCGAGGGGAGCGCGCGGATCACCACGGTGCTCGACTGCGGGCTGACCACCACGCTGCGACCGGGCGCATCGCCGACGATGGCGCGAAGCGCGGTGGCCAGTTCCGCCCAGTAGTCGGTCTCGCTGCGGGTGCGGACCCGGCTGGTGAAAGCTTCGGAACGCTGGCTGGTGCCGGATTCGCCGTCCCCGCCCTCGCCACCGCCGCCGGTACCGTCCCCGCCCCCGCTGCTGCCGCCACTGCTGCCGCCACTGCCGCCGGTCAGGTCACCGGCGTTGACCCGCGTCCGCGACTCGCCGATCCGCTGCAGGTGGAGGTAATCGACCTCGAAGACACGCGACTGCAGCTGGGCCGGCAGGACGATGTAGCCGCCGCCGCGGGCCTCGTATTCGTAGCCGTAGACCTCGCGGACGACCTCCAGCACCTCGGGCACGGTCACGTTCTTGAGGCTGAGGCTGAGGCTGCCCGCCACGTCCGGGTGCACGACCATGTTGATCGAGGTGCCCTGCACGAGGCTCATGAAAAAGGCCCGCGCCGGCACCTGGTCGACATCGACGTTGAAGCGGTCCGAAGCGGGAGGACGCGCAGGCGGGGCGACCAGTGCCCGGGTCACGGCCGTCGGGATCGCGGCCTGTGGCGCCGGCGCGGCGGGCGCCTCGGCGACGGCCGTCCCTCCCGCGAGGGCGGCCAGCACGGCCAGCGGAATCGGCAGGAAACGAAGCATCAGCGGTTCACCGGGCGGGCGATGGAGGAATAGGACAGGCGGAGTTCGGTGGGGCCGGACGCGCCTTCGAGGCGCACCCAGCCGGGGCCGATGGCCACGACGCGGGCCTCCCCGAGCGTGTCACCCGGGCGGACGAACGCGCCGTTGATGATGGCGCTGCGCTGGTCGCCGGAGACCATGGTCGACTGAAGCACGAGCGAGGGCGCGGGCGTGCCCGGGGCGGCGTCGACCGACGCCGCCGGCACGGCCGGCCGGGTGGGATCGGGCACGCCAGACGCCACGGCGGGGCCGGCGACGACGAGCAGCAGGGCCAGGACGTTACGCACCGATCCAGCCCTCCCCGAGGCCCAGCGTTTCGACTTCGAGTTCGATCGAGAGGACCGGCCAGCGCGTGGCGTCGATATCCAGCCGCTGCAGGCGCAGGCGGTATGGCAGGGCCTCCAACGCCCGCACGTAGTCCAGCGCGGCCGAATAATCCCCTTCGAAGCTCAGGGCCACGCGATGGCGATACAGCACGGGGACGCCGGCCGCGTCCGCGGTCGTGTCCGTCGTCGAAGTGGCCGTGGCGGCAACGGGGTCGGCGGCATCGGGAGCGGCCTCGCTGGCCGGCGCCGGCCTCCATCGGAGGGCTTCGGGCGTCAGCACGCGGACGCCGACGATCCGCAGCCGCTGGTCGCGTCCGAGCATTTCACGCAGCACGCCTGGCATGCGATCGGGCGCGATCACGCGGGTGGCGTCGTCGCGGAAGCGCGCGTCGAACGCCAAGGCCTCGGCCCGGAGGCGCTCAAGGGCGGCCCGCCGCTGGGCCTCCGGATCCTGCGCCAGTTCGCCCTCCATCCGCGCCACGGCGACCCTGAGGCTCTCGACCTCGGGCTGCAGCATGCCGATCTCGTCGCGCGCGGAACGCGCCGCCTTGGCGTTGGGCTCGATCCAGAGCACGAAGATCGCCACGACCAGCAGAACGCCCGTCGTCAGCGACAGGAGGAGCCGCTCTCGCGGCTGGAGGGCGTCGAAGCGACGCTCGAGGTCGCCGAAGCGGCTCATGGGGTCGCCTCCGCCGGCGGGGGCACGTCGGGCGCCGGACGCGACGGATCCTCGGCCGGGCGGCAGCCCGACGCGAGCGCCTCGCAATCGGTGGCCAGTTCGAACACCAGCGGCGCGGCGGGCGTGGTGCCGCGGCCCAGCAGGAACTGCCCGAAGGCCTGGCCGGACAGGGCCGGCTCGTCCGACAGGGCCTGCAGGTAGGCCGGCACGGCGTCGGCGTCGAGCGTGCGGCCGCCCAGGCCCATCCGTGCGCCAGCGCCGCCCACGTGGATGCGGGTCAGCCAGAGGGACGCGGGCCGCTGCCGGCCGAGGCCCTCGAGGACGCCCGAAAAGGGACGCACCTCGTCGGCCGAGTCACGCAGGCGATCGTCGATCCAACGGCGCCCATCGACGCCCTGCTGAGCCGACGCCAGGGCGGCGGCGAGGGCGGCATCCGGCACCCGCCGCGACAGCGCCTGCGAGGCGACCTCGTTGCGCGACTGCAGGTCGGCCTGCTCGACCACCAGCGCGTCGCGCTGGCCCACGGCCGCGGTGGCCTCGACCTGCGCCCAGCCGCCCCAGGCGAGCATCGCGACGACGGCGAAGCCGAGGAGGGCGAGGTTGCGCGGCAGCTCGCCGCTCGATTCGATCGGGCGGAGGTCGTCGCGGTAGAGGTCGACGCGCTGGTTCATGCGCCCTCCCCGGCCACGACCAGGGCCGCGAGGCGGGATCGGGCCGGCGCCGGCAAGGTAGCGAGGACCGGCCACGTCGCCTCCACGGGAGCCATGATCATGTCGAGGCCCAGCAGGGTGCGGAGCGCGGCCTCGAGGCCTTCCAGCCCGTCGACCCCGCAGGCGAGCAGGAGTCGACGCGGCGGCGTCCTCTGGTGGGTGCGATCGAAGTAGTCGAGCGTGCGCTGCAGCTCGAGCGCGATCCGCTCGTGCAGCCGCTCGATGCCCCCGGCATGCGGGTCGCGCAGCGCGCGCTGGTCCTCGGCATCGAACTCGAAGCGTCGGGAGACGAACAGCGCCTGTTCCCGGAGCGCGAGCATGGTGCCGCCGCGCGGATCGAGGACCAGCGTCGCCAGGCTGTCATCGGCGTTGCCGAGCCGCCGGGACACCTCGGCCCAGGCGAGGTCGGCGATACCGATACGGTCCAACCGGAGCCCCGAGGCGGCGATCTGCGCGATGCGCGGCCGAAGGTCGTCCTTCCGCCCGACCGCCAGGTACAGCGTGGGCGGACGCCCGCGGCTCTCGAGGCCCGGGACTTCGAACGCGTCCATCACCGCCTCCTCGAAGGGGAAGGGCAAGAGATCGCGGACCTTCCAGCGAAGCGCCTGCACCCATTCGGCCCGGGGGACGGCGGGCTTGTCCACCTGCAGCAGGCTGAACTGGCCGGCCTCGAGCACCCATTCGCAGTCGAAGCCGGCCGCCCCAGCCTCGGCGACCATCGACGCCAGCGTGGCGGCGGGGTCGACCCCGGCGTCCCGTTCCAGCGCGCGCGGGCCGGCCGGGCCGGCGGCGACGAGGCCGATGCGATCGTTCGTCAGCGACAGGGCAGCGCGTCCGGAAGGACGACCGCGACGCTTGGCGAAAAAATCCCACCGAACGTTGGCCATGGATGGATCGCTTTGCCCCCGGGCGCGGCGCGGCGCCCTGCATGGAAGACCACCGGAGACTTCCACAGCCGGATGGCGACGGTCAATCGAACCCGGCCTTGCGTCACTGCTTTTGACGCGCGATCAGTTCGACAGGCGCCACGCGGCCGCCACCAGCCCCGCGATGCCAGCGACGGCGAACACCGGCACGGCGAGCAACGAGAGCAACGCGAGCCCGCGCCCCATGCGTCGTTGGCGCGCGCTGAGGACGCGGTAATTGGACCCGTAGGCGGACAGGCTCGCGAGCGCCGTGGCCCACCCCAGGGCGAAGCCGACGCCGCTGGCGAACGACAGCAGCAGCCATGCCCACCACGGCAGGAACAGCGCCACGCTGGCGAGCGCGTCCAGCATCGACTCAGGCCCCCGGCGGCGCGATCGACTCGTGTTCCCCGAGGCTCATCGCGCCCCGCCGAGCCCCTCGATGCGAGCCGCCAGTTCAAGCACGGACTGGCGCTGTGCCCCGAGGTCGCGGTCGAGCGTGATGGTGGTGCCGGCGATCTGGTCGCGCATCGCGATGACGGAGGACGGGTCGAGCCCGAGGGCGGAGGCGTCCACCAGGGCCATGGACTCGGAAGCGACCTTCAGGCGCTCCGAGGCGATACCAAAGTTGCGCTGGTCGAGGTCGTTGGCCGCAAGGAGAAGGGCGATGCGCGCCCGGAGCAGCGCCGACCGCGTCTCGGCGGCCGCGAGGGTCCGCTGGACCTCGGCCACCTGCGCGCGGGCCTCGGCGATCTGGACGTCCTTGGCCCCCAGCACGACCCCATGCGCGGCATCGCGTTCGGCAAGCGCGACATGGCGCTGCCATACGCCGATCGCATAGGCGATGAGGAGCCCGCCCGTGAATCCGACGATCGCGGTCGCGAGCGGATTCCGGGCCCATTGGGTGGGGGGATGGTCGGCCATGGCCCTGCCTTTCCTTAGTGGGGTCGACGGAGGATACCAGCGACCGCCCGCCGTCACGCCACCAGCCCAAAGAGATCGTGCTCGTCGGCACCCATGATGGTGATGTCGACTAACTGGCCGGGCTTCAGCTTGTGCGCCGCACCATCTTGGATCTGCACGGTGCCGTCGATCTCGGGCGCGTCGCCCTTCGAGCGGCCGATCGCGAGATCGCCGTCGATGGCGTCGATGAGGACCTGCTGCACCGTACCGACCTTGCGCTCGAGCTTCTCGGCGCTGATCTGCGCCTGCAGCTCCATGAAGCGCGCGAGGCGCTCCTGCTTCACATCCTCCGGCACCGCGTCCGGCAGGTCGTTGGCCTTGGCGCCGGTCACCGGCGAATACGGGAACGCACCGACGCGGTCGAGTTCGGCGGCGTCGATGAAGTCCAGCAGCTGTTCGAAGTCCTCGTCCGTTTCGCCCGGGAATCCAACGATGAACGTGCTGCGGATGGTCAGCTCCGGGCAGATCTCACGCCAGCGCAGAATACGCTCGAGCTGCTTCTCGGCCGCGGCCGGGCGCTTCATCAGCTTCAAGATGCGCGGGCTGGCGTGCTGCAGCGGCACGTCGAGGTAGGGAAGGATCTTCCCTTCGGCCATCAGCGGGATCACGTCGTCGACGTGCGGGTACGGGTAGACGTAATGCAGGCGCGTCCACAACCCGAGTTCGCCGAGCCCCCGGGCGAGATCGGTCATGCGCGTCTGGTATTCGCGGTCGCGCCAGGTCTTCGGCGCGTACTTCACGTCGACGCCGTAGGCGCTGGTGTCCTGCGAGATGACCAGCAGCTCCTTGACGCCACCCATCGCGAGCTTCTCGGCTTCACGCAGCACCTCGTCCACCGGCCGCGACACGAGGTCGCCGCGCATCGAGGGGATGATGCAGAAGCTGCAGCGGTGGTTGCAGCCTTCGGAGATCTTCAAGTAGGCGTAGTGCTTGGGCGTGAGCTTCAGGCCGACGCCCTCGATCATGCCGTCATCCTTCCTGCGCTTGCGCGGGGCCGGCAGCAGGTCGGTGAAGGGGTCGTGCTTGGGCGGCAGCGCGGCGTGCACGGCGCTCATCACGCTGGTGTAGTCCTGCGGGCCGCTGATCGAGAGCACGCCCGGGTGTGCCGCGCGGATCTCCTCCGGGCGCTTGCCGAGGCAGCCAGTGACGATGACCTTGCCGTTCTCGGCGATGGCCTCGCCGATGGCGTCCAGAGACTCGTTGACGGCCGACTCGATGAAGCCGCAGGTGTTCACCACCACCACGTCGGCCTTGTCGTAGCTGCCGACGATATCGTAGCCCTCGACCTTCAGCTGGGTGAGGATGCGTTCGGAATCGACGAGGGCCTTCGGGCAGCCGAGGCTGACGAAACCGACTTTGGGGTTCTTGGCGGACATGGCGGGGCGCCGGCGACGATGCCGGTTGCGCGGGCTGGGGACGGGGGACAAGTATACCGGGCACCCCGCACTGACCCTGAGGACGCGTTCACATGGGCCATCCCGTTTCGCTGTCGACGCCCACCGGGCGCATCACCGCTTGGCGCGCCGACCCGCCCATCCCGCCCCATGGGGCGATCGTGGTGGTGCAGGAGATCTTTGGGGTCAATGCGCACATCCGCCACGTGGTCGATCGCTTCGCCGCGCACGGCTGGGTGGCCATCGCCCCGGCGGTCTTCGACCACATCGAGCCGCACATCGAACTCGCCTATGACGAGGCAGGCGTCGCGCGTGGCCGCGACCTCGCCGCACAGGTCGGCTTCGACCGCGCCATCGGCGACATCGATGCAGCGGCGCGTGAGGTCGAGAACGTGACCGACAGCGGCAAGGCCGGGGTGGTCGGCTACTGCTGGGGCGGCACCGCGGCCTTCCTCGCCAACTGCCGGCTGGGCCTGCCCGCCGTCAGCTACTACGGCGGGCGCACCGTGCCCTTCCTCGGCCACGAGCATCCGAAAGCCCCCCTGCTGATGCACTTCGGCGAGACCGACCCCCTGATCCCGCCGGACCACGTGGCCCTGCACCGCGAACACCTGCCGCAGGCCCACATCGAGGTCTGGCCGGCCGGCCACGGCTTCAACTGCGAGCAGCGCGCCGACTACGACGAGCCCTCGGCGCAAGCCGCGCTGCAACGCACCCTCGCCTTCTTCAGCCGGACGCTGCGATGAGCTTCGTCCTTGATCCCCGCCTGGAGGCGGATTCCGTCTTCATCGCCGACGGTCCGCTCTCTCAACTCCGACTCATGGACGACGCCCGCTTCCCATGGCTCGTGCTGGTGCCGCGCGTGCCGGGCGCGACGGAGTGGATCGACCTCGACGGGGCCTCGCAGCGCCTGCTGCTGGCGGAGGTGAACCAGGCCGGCGCCCTGCTCCGCCAGCTCTTCGCGCCGATCGACAAGCTCAACATCGGAGCACTCGGCAACATCGTCCGCCAGCTGCACGTGCATGTCGTTGGGCGTCGCGAGGGCGATGCCGCGTGGCCGGGGCCGGTGTGGGGCGCCGGGGCGCGGCGTTCCTACGGCGGTGACGCACTAGATGTCGCATCGGCCTTGGCCCGGGCGCTGGACGCCCTGCCCCCGAGAGCCCTCCCCCACGCCCGCTGAGGACCGCCCCCCTATGGACGACAACGCCCCCACCCTGCCGCGACGCGAGAAGAGCGTCATCGTCCTGCTCGCCCTCCTACAGGGCTTGCTGCTGTACCTCGTCGAGTATGCCGACGAGCAGGGCTGGCCGATCCTGTCGGACCTGTCCGGGCAAGTGCCCTGGTACACGCTGGTGCTCATCGTGCCGAGCGTGATGCAGCTTTCGCTGCAGCGCCTCGACGACGCCCGGTTCTGGACCAACACCGCGCTGGTGACGGCATTGTTTGGCGCGACGGCGGCCTGGGCCGCGTGGAGCGTGACCGGCGCGCCGGGCACGACAGCGTCCGCCACGCTGGGGCCGTTCGCGGTGTCGATGGCCCTCGTCGCTTTCGTCGCCCTGCCCTACCTGCAGGTCCACCTGGCGCTTGGTCGCTTCGCCGCGCCCTACGACGATCTGTTCGCCCTGGCCTGGCAGAACGCGCTCACGTTGAAGGTGGTCTGCGTGATGACCGGCGTGGGTTGGCTGTTGCTGACGCTGTGGCAGCAATTGTTCCAGCTCATCGGCATCGACTTCTTCCGGGAGTTGTTCCATCAGGACCCGTTCGTCTACCTCGCGTCCGGCCTGTTCGCTGGCCTCGGCGTGCTGGTGGCCCGGACGCAGCACCGGGCAATGCAGGTCGCGCGCAACGTGCTGTTCGCGATCTTCACCGGCTTCCTGCCCCTCGCGGCATTCATCGCCGCGATCTTCCTGCTCACCCTGCCCTTCACCGGGCTCGCACCGCTCCGCGCCGCGGCCAGCACGGCGGCCACCCTCTCGATCCTCGTGGCCGCCCTCGTGCTGCTGCTGAATGCCGTGGTCCAGAACGGCCGGCCGTCGCCCTACCCGCGCCCGCTGCGCTGGCTCGTGGATGCGGCCATGCTCGCCCTTCCGGTCTTCGCGGCGATCGCCTTGCACGCTGTCATCGTCCGCATCCTCGAGCATGGCTGGACCACGGATCGCTTCTGGGCGCTCGTGGCGGTCGCGGTGCTCTGCGTCTACGCCGCCGGCTACGCCTGGGCAACCCTCCGCCCCGCCGGCGTCTGGATGGCCCGACTGCCGCGGGTCAATGTCGCCGTCTCCCTGCTGCTGATCGGCCTGGGGCTGCTCGCGAATTCGCCCGTCCTCGACCCGCATCGGCTCGCGGTCGGCAGCCAGTTCGCGCGCGTCGAAGCCGAAGCCGCCAAGCCGGACGTGGACGAGTCGATCCGGGATCGCATCGAGTACCTGCGGTTCGAGAGCGGGCGTCGTGGCGTGGATGCACTGGAGGCCTTGTCACGCGCACCGGGCGCGTCCACGGCATTCCTCTCGGTGCTGTCCGAGATCCGCGACCGCCCGGCCCGCTACCCGTGGGAAGCGGGCCCCAAGCCACCGGAATCACCGGCGCAGATCGCGGCGCGGATCGGCGTCCCCGCCGGACAGCCCCCGCTGCCGGACGCCCTGATCGCCGCGATCGCCCAAGGCCAGGGCGACAGCCTCTCCGCCCCCTGCTCGCGCT
>JAJTHD010000022.1 GCA_021297925.1 Lysobacteraceae bacterium | reverse complement strand
CGAGCTCGAGCTCTGAGGTCTTCAGCTGGGTGGCGGTCGGGTTGAGGATGTACTGGCCGTTGGCGTAGCCGACCTTGGCGGCGGCGATCGGGCCGGCGAACGGGATGCCCGACAGGGCCAGCGCGGCCGAAGCGCCGATCATCGCCGGGATATCACCCTCGACTTCCGGGTTCAGCGACACGACGGTGGCAATGACCTGTACCTCGTTGCGCATGCCTTCCGGGAACAGCGGGCGGATCGGGCGGTCGATGAGGCGCGAGGTCAGCGTCTCGCGCTCCGTGGCGCGACCTTCGCGCTTGAAGAAGCCGCCCGGGATGCGGCCGCCGGCGTAGAACTTCTCCTGGTAGTCGACGGTCAGCGGGAAGAAGTCCATGCCTTCGCGGACGTTCTTGTTGCCGACGACGGTGACGAGGACGACGGTGTCGGCCATGTTGACGAGGACGGCGCCGCCGGCCTGGCGGGCGATCTCGCCCGTCTCCAGCGTCACAGTGTGCTGGCCGTACTGGAAGGTCTTGGTGTGTTTCGCCACGTGCTCTGCTCTCTTCGGTTGTCTTTCGATTCGATCCGGCCGGGGGCCCCTGCCCCCTGGCTCGGTGGCCGTGTCGCCACGGCGTGGGGCGCGGGCCCCGGTCACGCACGGGGTTCGGGACCCCGAAATGCAGCGCGGCGCATTTCTGCGCCGCGCGGGGTGTTGCTTAACGACGGAGGCCGAGGCGCTCGATGAGCGTCTTGTAACGCTCCACGTCCTTGTCCTTGAGGTAGGCCAGCAGGCGACGGCGCGTATTCACCATCTTGAGCAGGCCGCGACGGCTGTGGTGGTCCTGCTTGTGGGCCTTGAAGTGTTCGGTCAGCTGCTCGATGCGGGCCGACAGCAGGGCCACCTGGACTTCCGGCGAACCGGTGTCGTTGGCGCCGCGGGCGAACTGGCTGATGATCTGGGCGGAATCGATGCTCATGGACGTTCTCGTGATGCGGAAGACGCAGGAACACCGCGTGCGGTGCACCGCGTTCTTCGCCGGTTTCAGGAAGTGCCCCCGAGCGGAGGCGCGCGAATTGTACGCGCGGGGCCGGCCATCCACAAGGATTTGACGTGCGGCGCCCTGGCCGGGCGCCTTCCTCGCCGATTCCCCCGGGAGTGGACCGGGGCTCAGGCCCCGACGGCCCAGCGGAACAGGCGCTGAGGACGGACCACCCCGTCGCGCCCTTCGACCAGCCCCAGCGCACGGCCATTGGCGGCAAAGGCGGCCATGACGCCGTTGGCGGCGTCGAGACCCGCCAGCGACTGCCCCTGCCCAAGCCGCAGCGCCTGCGCGTCGGTCAGGACCACGCGGGGCCAGTCGCCGAGGGCGGCCTCGACCGGCAGCAGGAAATGGTCGAGGGCCGCAAGACCCGGCGCGCTGGCCCGGTCGATCGCCTCGATCTCGTCGAGCGTGACCATCGCCGGCGTGCGGAACGGCTCGGCCCAGAGGCGGCGCAGGGCCACCACATGCGCGCCGCAGCCCAGTTCCTCGCCGATGTCCCGCACTAGGGAACGCACGTAGGTCCCCGACCCGCAGGTGATGCGCAGGCGCAGCGAAGCGCCGTTGATCGACAGCAGCTCGAGGGCATGCACGTCGACTTCGCGCTCGGCGACCTCGACGATCTCGCCGCGGCGGGCCTTGGCGTACAGCGGCTCGCCGCCCTGCTTCAAGGCCGAGTAGATCGGCGGGCGCTGCGCGATCCGCCCCACGTAACGCTTGAGGACGCGCTCCACCGCATGGGCGTCGAGCAGCGGGACCGCCCGCTCGCGCAGCACCTGGCCATCCGCGTCGTCCGTGTCGGTGAGCAGCCCCAGCCGCGCCTCGGTCTCGTAGGCCTTGCGGGCGCCAAGCAGGAGGCCCGCGACCTTGGTCGCCTCGCCGAAGCAGATCGGCAGCAGCCCGGTGGCCAGCGGATCGAGGCTGCCGGTGTGGCCGGCCTTCTCGGCGCGGTAATGCTTGCGGACACGCTGCAGCGCCGCGTTCGAGCTCATCCCCGCCGGCTTGTCGAGCAGCAGGAGGCCATCGAGGGGACGGAAGGGAGGACGATGCATGGGAGGTTCGCGACGTGGCGCCCGGGAGGGCGGCGACTCAGTCGGCGGAATGGGTGTCGTCGACCGGGCCGGCCTCGCCCGCCGCGGCGCGGCTGGCGGCGTCCTGCACGGCGGCGGCCTTCAACAGCAGGCCGATCTTCTCGCCACGATCGACGGACGCGTCGTAGTGGAAATGCAGTTCCGGCACCTGTCGGATGCGCAGTGTCCGGCCCAGCGTTTGCCGGAAGCCCTTGGCCAGCTCGTTCAGGGCCTTCACGACCTCGGCCGACTTCTCCGGCTGCAGGGCCGTCACCCAGACCTTCGCGTGGGACAGGTCCCGGGTCACTTCGACGTCCGAGACGCTGGCCGAAGGCAACGAATGCTCGCGCACGGCCTCGTGCACCATCACGCCCAGCTCCCGGCGGAACTGGGCGGACAGGCGGTCGGTGCGCGAGAAGGAGCGCTTCGGCATCGGATCAGAGCTGGCGGGCGACTTCGATGCGCTCGAAGCACTCGATCAGGTCGCCCGGCCTGACGTCGTTGTACGCCTTGACCGCGATGCCGCACTCGGTGCCCGAACGCACTTCCTCGACGTTGTCCTTGAAGCGGCGCAGCGACTCGAGTTCGCCCTCGAAGATCACCGTCTGGTTGCGCAGCACGCGGATCGGCTTCGACTTCTTGACCGTGCCTTCGATGACCAGCGAGCCGGCGACCGCACCGAACTTCGAGCTCCGGAACACGTCGCGGACCTCGGCGACGCCGATGATCTCTTCGCGGATCTCCTTGCCGAGCAGGCCCGACGCGACCTGCTTCACCTGGTCGATGACGTCGTAGATGATCGAGAAGTAGCGCAGGTCGAGCCCGTTGCCTTCGATGACCTTGCGGGCGGCCGCGTCGGCGCGGACGTTGAAGCCGATGACCACGGCCTTGGCCGCGGCGGCCATGACGGCCTCCGACTCGGTGATGCCGCCGACACCCGACTGGATGACGTTGATCTTGATGAGGTCGTTCGACAGGGCGACGAGCGAGTCGCGCAGCGCCTCGACCGAACCCTGCACGTCGGCCTTGATGAGCAGGTTGAGCTGCTGCTGGCCTTCGCCCTGGCCCATCTGGGCCATGATGTCTTCCATGCGGCTGGCCTGCTTGACCAGCTTCGCCTCGCGCACCTTGGCCTCGCGCTGCTGCGCGACGTCCTTGGCCAGGCGCTCGTCGGCCACGACCACGAAGTCGTCGCCGGAATTCGGCACGCCCGACAGGCCGAGCAGTACGACGGGGATGGACGGGCCTGCCGAATCGACCTGCTTGCTGCCTTCATCGAACAGCGCGCGCACGCGGCCGTACTGCGTGCCGCAGACGAGGTAGTCGCCCTTGCGCAGCGTGCCCTGCTGGACGAGCACCGTGGCGACCGGGCCACGGCCCTTGTCGAGCGAGGACTCGATGACCGTGCCGGCGGCCTTGGCGTCGACCGGCGCCGACAGCTCCATGACCTCGGCCTGCACCAGGATCGCGTCGAGCAGCGCATCGATGCCCATGCCGGTCTTCGCCGACACCGGGATGAACGGCGTTTCGCCACCCCACTCCTCGGGCGTGACCTCGTACTGCGCGAGGCCGTTCTTGAGGTTGTCGGGATTGACGTTGGGCTTGTCCATCTTGTTCATGGCGACGACCAGCGGCACCTTGGCGGCGCGGGCGTGCTTGATGGCTTCGACGGTCTGCGGCATGACGCCGTCGTCGGCCGCGACGACCAGCACCACGATGTCGGTGAGCTTGGCGCCGCGGGCGCGCATCGCGGTGAAGGCCGAATGGCCCGGCGTGTCGAGGAAGGTGATGACGCCCTTCGGCGTGTCCACGTGGTAGGCGCCGATGTGCTGCGTGATGCCGCCCGCCTCGCCCGAGGCGACCTTGGTCCGTCGGATGTAGTCGAGCAGCGAGGTCTTGCCATGGTCGACGTGGCCCATGATGGTCACGACCGGCGGACGGCCGTGGCGCTCGCCCTGCTCTGCCTCGACGTGCGCGGCCAACGCCAGCTCGGCATCGTCTTCCGTGGCGCGCACGGCCTTGTGGCCCAGCTCCTCGACGACCAGCACCGCGGTGTCATGGTCGATGGTCTGGTTGATGGTCGCCATCACGCCCATCTTGAAGAGCGCCTTCACCACCTCGGCACCCTTCATCGCGAGCTTGTTCGCGAGGTCGCCGACGCTGATCGCTTCGCCGATCGCCACTTCGCGCATGACCGGGGTCGTCGGGCGCGAGAAGGCATGCGAACCCGCCGCCCCCTGGCCGCCACCGTGGCGCGGCGCATCGCCACCGCGGCTGCGGCCACCGCCAGGCTTCTTCTTGTTGCCACCGGCGTTGCGACGCGCGTGCGCCCCCTCGCTGAGGTGCAGCTGGCCGCCGACGAAACGGCCACCGCCGCGATCGTCCTCGCCCTCTTCGCGACCGCCGCCCTTGCCGCGGGTGCGGGCGGCTTCGCGGGCGCGCGCGGCAAGCTCCGCATCGGCGCGCGTCGGCATCTGGATGACGGGGCGCGCGGCCGGGCGGGCATCGACGCCCGGCGTCGCGACGGCGGACTCGCCCGAGCCTTCCGGCTCGGCCTTCGCGGGCGCCTCGACGGCTTCGGCGCCGACGGGCTGGGTGCGCTCTCGGGACGCGCGCTCGGCGACCTCCTGCTCGCGGCGGCGGCGATCCGCCTCCTCGAGAGCCTTGCGCTCGGCTTCGGAGCGCGCCTGCGACTCGGCGAGCTTGCGCGCCGCCTCCTCGCGCTCGGCATCCGGGCTGCCGGCCACCTCGGCACGCTTCACGTAGGTGCGCTTCTGGCGCACCTCGACCGCAACCGTGGCCTTCGTCTTGCCACCGCCGACCGTGATCTCCTCGACCTTGCGGCGCTGCAGGGTGATCCGGCTGGGGCCGGCCTCCTCGACGGGCTTCTCGTCCTTGCCGTGGGTGCGGCGCAGGAAGCCGAGCAGCTTCATCTTCTCGGTGCTGCTGACCACCTGGTCCGGGCCGCTGAACTGCATGCCGGCGCCGGCCAGCTGCTCGAGCAGCTTCTCGACGGGCAGGTTCAGAACCTTGGCCAGGGATCGGACGGTGACCTCGGACATTCGGAGGGGCTTCCTTGGATGCGTGGTGCGCCGCGGGGCGCAGGGGGAATTCGGGAATTGCCGGGGACGATCAGGCGAACCAATGCTGGCGGGCCGCCATGATCAGCGTGGCGGCGCGCTCGTCGCCCATGCCTTCAACGTCGCTGATCTCGTCGACCGCCATCTCCGCCAGGTCGTCGCGGGTGGCGATGCCGCGCGAGGCCAGTGCGTAGGCGGTGGCCTCGTCCATGCCGTCGAGCGAGAGCAGGTCGTCCGACGGCTTGTGGGCCTCGAGGTCCTCCTCGACCGCGAGGGCCTCGGTCAGCAGCGCGTCGCGGGCGCGGGCGCGGAGCTCCTCGACGATGTCCTCGTCGAAGCCCTCGACCGCCAGAAGCTCGGCGACCGGCACGTAGGCGATTTCCTCGACCGTGCTGAAGCCCTCGCCCACGAGGATGCCGGCGATCTCCTCGTCGACCTCCAGCTTGTCCATGAACAGCCTGCGGGCGGCGGCCTGCTCGGCCTCCGACTTCGCGGAGATCTGGTCCTGGGTCATCACGTTGAGCTGCCACCCCGACAGGCGGCTGGCGAGGCGGACGTTCTGGCCGCCCTTGCCGATCGCCTTGGCGAGGTTCTCCTCGGCGACGGCGAGGTCCATCGAGTGGCGCTCCTCATCGACGATGATCGACTGCACTTCCGCCGGCGCCATCGCGTTGATGACGAACTGGGCGGCGTTCTCGGACCACAGCACGATGTCGATGCGCTCGCCGTTGAGCTCGTTGCTGACGGCCTGCACGCGCGAACCGCGCATGCCGATGCAGGCGCCGATCGGATCGGTGCGGTGGTCGTGCGCCAGCACGGCGATCTTGGCGCGGTCGCCGGGATCGCGGGCCGCGGCCTTGATCTCGACCAGGCCCTGACCGACCTCGGGCACCTCGAGCTTGAACAGCTCGATCATGAACTCCGGCGCCGTGCGGCTGATGAACAGCTGCGGGCCGCGCGACTCCGCGCGCACCTCGTAGAGGTAACCGCGGACGCGGTCGCCCGGCCGCAGGGCGTCGCGCGGGATCGACTTGTCCTTCGGGATGAAGGCTTCGGCGTTGCCGCCGAGGTCGACATAGACGTTGCCGCGCTCGGCGCGCTTGACCACGCCGGTGACGAGTTCACCGACGCGGTCTTTCCAGGCATCGACGACCTGCTGGCGCTCGGCCTCGCGGACGCGCTGCACGATGACCTGCTTCGCGGCCTGGGCGCTGATGCGGCCGAACTCCGGGTTCTCGATCGGTGCTTCGATGAAGTCGCCGACCTGGGCGTCCGCCTTGTCGTCGACGGCGTCCATCAGGCGGACCATGCGGTCCGGCGACTCCATCACGACGTCGTCGGCCACCACTTCCCAGCGGCGGAAGGTCTCGTAGCTGCCGTCCTTCGGATTGATGGACACGCGGCACGCGACGTCCTGTTCCGGGTAGCGCTTCTTGGCCGCGGACGCGAGCGCCGCTTCCATCGCCTCGAGGATGACCTGGCGCGGGACGCCCTTCTCGTTGGCGACCGCCTCGATGACCAGCAACAGTTCCTTGCTCATGCTTGACTCCGCGACAGCTCGGCCGTGGCCGGCCTCAGTGGTTTCCGGTTTCAGGGGTGCCCTCGGTGCGCTTGCGGCGCGGCCGCGGGGCCTTGGGTTCGTTGGGGGCGAGGCCGAGCGCCGCGTAGTCGGGCACCAGTCTGGCCCTGTCGATGTTGTCGAACGGCACGACGAATTCGGCGCCGCCGTCCACGAGGAGGACGAGCCCCTCGTCGCCCGCACGGAGGATCGCCCCCTGCACGCGACGCCGGCCGTCCTGGGGGAGCGACAGCGCGACCTTGGCCTGCGAGCCGACGAAGCGGTTGGCCTGCGCGGCGTTGAAGATCAGGCGATCGATGCCGGGCGAACTGACCTCGAGCGTGTAGGCGCTGGCAATCGGATCGTTGACGTCGAGCAGGGCCGAGACCTCGCGGCTCACGGCCTCGCAGTCGTCGACCGTGACGTTCCGATCGCCGCTCGGCACGTCGATGTAAAGCCGCAGCAATCCCCGGGAGCGGGAGGGCGCGAACTCGATGCCCTGCAGCTCGAGGCCCAGACCCAGGCCATCGACGACGGGCGACAACATCGCGGTGAGTTCTTCGGTCTTGCTCATGGCCTCGTCGAAACGGCGAAAACAAAAAAGGGCCGAGAGGCCCTTTCCGGTACATCCAATTTCCGGGGGCCGGCCCCGAGGAGGCAACCGGCCCAGCCTGACGTCGATCCGGAGCATAGGATACGACGCGAAAGTGGTAGCGGGGGCAGGATTTGAACCTGCGACCTTCGGGTTATGAGCCCGACGAGCTGCCAGACTGCTCCACCCCGCAGCAGAGAACGCGATTATAGGCGCATCGCCGAACGCGATGCAAGCGCCTTGCTCAGGCGAACGACGCTTGCGCCCACGCCATGATCAGGTTGGCGCCGAGGCCGAGCACCAGCAGGGCAATGGCGTTGGCAGCGAACACGAAGCGCAGCATGCCGTCCGGGTGCACGACGACGTCGTCGCGGTCCGGTTCGTCGAAGTACATCACCTTGATGACGCGCAGGTAGTAGAAGGCGCCGACGACGGCCATGACCACGCCGAGGACGGCCAGCCACTCGCGGCCACCATCGACGGCCGCGCCAATCGCCGCCAGCTTCGCGAAGAAGCCGAGGGACGGAGGCACGCCGGCGAGCGACGCCATCACCACCATCACGAGGAAGGCGTGGAACGGACTCTTCTGCCAGAGGCCCTTGTAATCGGCGATGCGCTCGGCCTCGAAGCCCTTGCGCGAGAGCAGGATGATGGCGCCGAACGAGGCCGTGGCCATGATGGCGTAGCTGATGGCGTAGAACATCGCCGCCGCGAAGCCCTTGGCCTCGGGATTCGACAGCGCCATGAACAGGAAGCCGACGTGCGCGATCGTCGAGTAGGCCAGCATGCGCTTGAGGTTGGTTTGCGCCAACGCCAGCAGGTTGCCGATCACCAGCGACAGGACGGCCAGCCAGGCGACCATCTGCGCCCACTGCTCGGAGGTCGGTCCGAGGCCGGACTCGAGCAGGCGGTACGCGAAACCGAAGGCCGCGATCTTGGGCACGGAGCCGATGAACAGCGTGATCGCGGTCGGCGCTCCCTGGTACACGTCGGGCACCCACATGTGGAAGGGCGCGGCGCCGAACTTGAACGCGACGCCGACGAGGACGAACACCACGCCGAACAGCAGCAGCGTCCGATCCGAATTGCTCGCCGCGGCTTGGTGGATGGCGGCGAGGTCGAGGCTGCCGGTGGCGCCATAGACCATCGACATGCCGTACAGCAGCAGGCCGGAAGCGAGGGCGCCGAGCACGAAGTACTTCATGCCGGCCTCGGACGCGACCTTGTTGTCGCGGTCCATGGCGACGAGGCCGTAGGAGCTGAGCGCCAGCATCTCCAGGCCGAGGTAGAGCATCACCAGGTGCCCGCTCGACACCATCACGAGCATGCCCAGCAGCGCGAACAGCACGATGGCGTAGAACTCGCCCGCCATCAGCCCGCGCTCCTCGAGGTAGGGGCGGGCGTAGAGCAGGACGACGGCGGTCACGCCGCACATCGCGATCTTCAAAACGTCGGCGAGTGTGTCGCGGATGAACATCCCGCCGAAGGCAGAGATCGGGTCGCTGGCCATGCCTCGGCCGATCAGCAGCACGGTGACGAGCAGCGACAGCAGCGCGAGGGCGTGGATCAGGCCGCGGCGGCGGGCGTCCACGAACAGGTCGGCGAGCAGCAGGCCGAAGGCCGCACCGCAAAGCACGAGCTCGGGGAGGACCGGGACCAGGTCGGCGGCGGTAGGCAGGGGCATCATCGCGGTCAGGTCTCCGTCACGGCGAGGCGAGCTTGGTGGCCGAAAGCTGGCCGACGAGCTGAACCACCGAGGCATCCATCAGATCGGTCAGGGGCTTGGGATAGACACCGATGAAGAGCACGCCGGCGGCGAACAAGCCAAGGACCCAAGCCTCGCGGGCGTCAATGTCGCAGAGTTCGGCGACATGGCTGTTCGCGACCTCGCCAAACATGACCCGCTTGACCATCCACAGCGTGTAGGCGGCGCCCAGCACCAGCGTCGTGCCGGCGACGAGGCCGATCCATGGCGCCGCCTGGAATGCGGCCAGGATGACCATGAATTCACCAACGAAACCCGAGGTGCCCGGCAGGCCGGCGTTCGCCATGGCGAACAGCACGAAGAAGCCGCCGAACCACGGCATCACGTTCATGACGCCGCCGTAGTCCTTGATCATGCGGGTGTGCATCCGGTCGTACAGCACGCCGACGCAGCTGAACATGGCGCCGGACACGAAGCCGTGCGAGACCATCTGCACCATGGCGCCCTGCAGGCCGAGCTGGGCCGCGCTGGACGGATCGCCCACCCCGCCCGACCGGACGATGCCGAAGGCGATGAAGATGCCCAGCGTCACGAAGCCCATGTGCGCGATGGACGAATAGGCGATGAGCTTCTTCATGTCCTCCTGGACCAGCGCCACGAGGCCGATGTAGGCGACGGCGACCAGCGAAAAGGCGATGGGCAGCCAGGCCCATTCGGCACCGGCGTCCGGCACGATCGGCAGCGTGAAGCGGAGGAAGCCGTAGCCGCCGATCTTGAGCATGATCGCGGCCAGCACGACCGAGCCCGCCGTCGGGGCCTCGACGTGCGCGTCGGGCAGCCAGGTGTGGACCGGGAACATCGGGATCTTCACCGCGAAGGCGGCGAAGAACGCGAAGAACAACCAGGCCTGCTCCGTCGCCGTCAGGGGCAGCGCATAGAGATCGGCGAGCTGGAAGCTGCCGCCCTTGAGGTAGAGGTACACCAGCCCGACCAGCATGAAGACCGAACCGAGGAAGGTGTAAAGGAAGAACTTGAGGCTGGCGTAGACGCGGTTCGCGCCACCCCAGACGCCGATCACGATGAACATCGGGATCAGCATGGCTTCGAAGAACACGTAGAACAAGATCGCGTCCTGCGCGGTGAAGACGCCGATCATCAGGCTCTCCAGCACCAAAAACGCCGCGTAGTACTGGTGCACGCGGCGGTCGACCGACGCCCAGGCCCCCATCAGCACGAGCACGCTGGTGATCGTGGTGAGCAGGATCAGCGCCACCGCGATGCCGTCGACGCCGAGGTGGTAGTGGATGTCGAACGCCGGGATCCACGCGTGCTTCTCGACGAACTGCATCGCCGGGCTGGCGGCATCGAAGCCGGTGTAGAGCGGGATGCTCAAGGCCAGCGTCAGCAGCGAGACGAGCAGCGCGAACCACTTCGCCTGCGTGCCACGCGACTCGCCGAACGCCAGTGTCGCGAGGCCGCCCAGGAGGGGCAGCCAGACCAGCGCGCTCAGCAGCGGGAAACCTTCCATCGGTTCGTCCTTCTCAGGGTCAGGCCGCGGTCCAGCGACCGACCAGCCACAGGAGGGCGATCAGGCCGAGGATCATCGCGAAGGCGTAGTGGTAGAGGTAACCGGACTGCACGTGGCGGACGACGGCAGACACGCGGTCGATCACCCAAGCGGAGCCGTTGACGATCGCGCCGTCGATGAGGCCGCGGTCGCCGACCTTCCACGCGACCCGGCCCACGCGGACGCCGGAACCGGCGAACCCGTCGATCCAGAGGTCGTCCATCCAGTACTTCGCCTCCAGCATGCGAACGAACGGCCGGAGCGCCTGCCGGAACACGGCGCTGCTGCCGGGCCTGAGCAAGTAGAGGAAGGTCGCGAGCGCGAAGCCGGCGAACGCAAGCCAGAATGCGGGGGCGACGAAGCCGTGGGTCGCGAAGCCAACCGCGCCGTGCCCGAAGTGCTTGCATCCGACCACGGCGAGGACGTCCTCGCGGGCCCCCTGCTCCACTGCCTCGCAGGACACCGGGGCCTCGGGCACGGGAGAGAAGGCCACGACGTCGGGAAGGCCAGACGCCGCCGGGCGGGCCTCGTAGTGGTAGATCGACCCTTGGAAGAACGGCGTGACGTCCTTCTGGCCGGTGACGTCCTTGCCGAAGAGCATGGGCCCCACGGTCAGGAAGCCGACCAGCACGGAGGGGATGGCGAGCAGGACCAGCGGGGCCGTGACGACCCACGGGGACTCGTGCGGCTCGACCGGGCCATGGTGGTCGTCGTGGCCGTGGCCGTGGTCGTCGTGGCCTTCGCCGGCATGCGCGTCGCGGAAGCGCTCCTTGCCGTGGAACACGAGGTAGAACAGGCGGAAGCTGTAGAAACTGGTCACGAACACGCCGGCGAGGACGGCGAACAGGGCATAGCCATCGACCCAGTTTCCGCCCGACGCCGCAACCTTGACCGCCTCGATGATGCTGTCCTTCGAATAGAAACCGGACAGGAACGGGAACCCGGTGAGCGCCAACGTGCCGACCAGCGAGGTCCAGTAGGTGATCGGCATGTACTTGCGCAGGCCGCCCATGCGGCGCATGTCCTGCTCGTGGTGCATGCCGATGATGACGCTGCCCGCGGCGAGGAACAGCAGCGCCTTGAAGAACGCGTGCGTCATCAGGTGGAACACGGCGGCGCCGTAGGCGGACACGCCCAGGGCCACCGTCATGTAACCGAGCTGGGAGAGCGTCGAGTACGCCACGACGCGCTTGATGTCGTTCTGCACCATGCCGATCAGACCGGTGAACAGGGCCGTGGTCGCGCCGATGAAGAGGATGAAGTCGAGCGACGTCGGACTGAGCTCGAAGACCGGCGACATGCGGCTGACCATGAAGATGCCGGCCGTCACCATCGTCGCGGCGTGGATCAGCGCGG
>JAJTHD010000273.1 GCA_021297925.1 Lysobacteraceae bacterium | reverse complement strand
TAATCGCCGTCGCCGATGCCTTGCAGCCTGATCTGACGCAGGGATTCCAAATCGACGCGCTGCGTCTGCGGCTTGAGATGGAACGCGCCTTTGGCGGCTCCGATGCCGATGGCGCGTGGGACTGGAAGCTTGCCTATGAGGCCGGCGAGGTGGCGCTGGTCATCTTCCTGCGGAAGTTCGGCCGTGCGCTGCTGGCCCGGGCGGGCTCGCCTGCCGCGCTGCTACCGATCCTTGCCAAGGTGGCGGGCCTCTTGCCCACGCATACCCGCCGCTCGGAGGAGATGGAGCGCTTCCAGCAATTCTCGACGCCGCTACCAATAGGGCTGGCGGCCTTGGCGGCAGCGCAGATCACCCCACGTGACCTCGTCCTCGAGCCTTCCGCCGGGACCGGGCTTCTCGCGATCCTCGCCGAGATCGCTGGCGGCAGTCTCGCGCTGAACGAACTGGCCGACACCCGCGCCGACCTTCTGCGCCTCCTCTTTCCGGGGCGACCCGTCACCACCTTCGACGCCGCGCAGATCGACGACCATCTGGACGCGGGCGTCCGCCCGAGCGTCATCCTGATGAACCCACCGTTTTCGGTTGTGGCGAATGTCGATGGGCAGACGACCGAGGCGACAGCGCGCCACCTCCGCTCGGCGCTTGCCCGGCTCGCCCCCGGCGGTCGTCTGGTCACCATCACCGGCGCCGGTTTCGCGCCGGATGCGCCTGCTTGGGCTGAGACCTTCGGCCGCCTGACCGAGAGTGCCCATCTGGTCTTAACCGGCGCCGTGTCTGGTGCGGCCTTCGCCAAGCACGGGACCAGCTTCGAGACCCGGATCTCGGTCTTCGACAAATGCCGCGGCGGCGAGCCGGGCGGCATCACAGCCGATCTGACGCGTCCGATATCGCTGGATGTCGCCAGCCTGCTCTCGCTGATCACCACCCATGTTCCCCCGCGCCTCGTGCTGGCGCAGGTCGCATCAGCCGGGCAGGGCCGCTCTTCCCCCTTCCCGGGAAATCCTGCCTCCACCTCGCGTATCGCGCCTACGGGTTCTCGCGCTACGCCAGCAACACCCGCCACCAACACCCCCGCTCAGATCTATGCCGCGGGCCTGGCCTACAGCCTGCGGGATGCAACCGAGGACGGGGCCAGCACGCGCCTGTCGGATGCCATTTATGAGACCTTCCGCCTGCAGGCGATCGACATCCCCGGCGCGGCCCCGCACCCGACCAAGCTGGTGCAGTCCGCGGCGATGGCTTCGGTCGCGCCCCCGAAACCCTCCTACCGCCCGAAACTGCCCACTGCTGTCCTACGGGACGGCCTGCTCTCAGACGCGCAGCTCGAGACCGTGATCTACGCAGGCGAAGCGCATTCCGCGCATCTCGCCGGATCTTGGTGCGTCGATGAGACCGGCGACATGGTCTCAGCCGCGCCGTACGATGCTGCTGACGCTGTCCGCTTCCGCCGTGGCTTCTTTCTTGGCGATGGCACTGGTGCGGGTAAGGGCCGCCAGTCGGCTGGCATCCTGCTCGACAATTGGGCGCAAGGACGGCGTAAGGCGCTCTGGATTTCCAAAAGCGACAAGCTGCTGGAAGATGCGCAGCGCGACTGGTCCGCACTTGGGCAGGAACGCCTGCTCGTCACGCCCCTGTCGCGCTTCGCACAAGGCCGTGCCATCCCGCTGCCCGAGGGTATCCTCTTCACCACCTATGCAACGCTGCGCTCCGAAGAGAGGGGCGCCAAGAAATCCCGCGTCGATCAGATCGTCGACTGGTTGGGCGCGGATTTCGACGGGGTGATCCTGTTTGACGAAAGCCATGCCATGGCAAATGCCGCCGGATCGAAGGGTGAGCGTGGCGATACTGAAGCCTCGCAGCAGGGCAGGGCGGGCCTGCGCCTGCAGCACAAGCTTCCCAATGCCCGCGTGGTATATGTCTCGGCCACGGGCGCGACCTCGGTCCACAACCTCGCCTATGCGCAGCGGCTCGGCCTCTGGGGTGGCGAGGACTTTCCATTCGCCACCCGCGCCGAATTTGTCGAGGCCATCGAGGCTGGCGGCGTCGCAGCTATGGAGGTGCTGGCCCGTGACCTGCGGTCCCTCGGCCTCTACACTGCCCGGTCCCTCTCCTACGATGGCGTCGAATACGAGATGCTCGAACATGCGCTTACCCCCGAGCAGCGCGGCATCTACGATGCCTATGCCGGGGCCTTCTCCATCATCCACAACAACCTCGCGGCCGCCATGGAAGCGGCCAACATCACGGGTGACAGCGGCACGCTGAACCGCCAGGCCAAATCTGCTGCGCGCTCAGCCTTCGAGTCCGCGAAGCAGCGCTTCTTTGGCCATCTGCTCACCTCGATGAAAACCCCCACCCTCATTTCCAGCATCGAGGCCGATCTCGCCGCAGGCCATGCGGCCGTCATCCAGATCGTCTCGACGGGCGAGGCGCTGATGGAACGCCGCCTGTCGGAGATCCCGACCGAGGAGTGGAACGACATCCGCGTCGACATCACCCCGCAGGAATATGTCTTGGACTATCTCGCCCATTCCTTCCCGGTGCAGCTCTACGAGCCCTTCACCGACAGCGACGGCAACCTCTCCTCCCGGCCTGTCGTGCGGGATGGTCAGCCGGTCGAATGCCGCGAAGCCGCCCGCAGGCGGGACGCGCTGATCGAGAAGCT
>JAJTHD010000181.1 GCA_021297925.1 Lysobacteraceae bacterium | reverse complement strand
GCCGATGGTTAAGCGGGTGCGACGCGTCGGTCCCGGTGCGCCGTGGTTCGCCGGGGGCGAGTCACGCGGATGCAACCGCAGGGAAACGAGGGCGTCGCGAAGGGTCGCCAGCATTGGGCAAGCCACCGCGGAGCCCCCAGGGTGATCCAGCTCGAACAGCGCCTCGTTGAACGTTACCCCCACTGGTTCGAAGGGCCGAAGGCGGTCCTCGCGCAGGGCCTCGCACGCTCGATCGCGAAGTTCGGGAGGCTCGACGACATCAACGCCTGGCTGGCGGCGAATGGCCACCGCACCGGCTTCGATTTCGTCGAAGGCGTCCTCGACCACTTCGGCACCCGCTACACCGTCGACCAGGTCGAGCGCGGCCGGATCCCGCAGACGGGCCGCCTGATCATCGTGGCCAACCACCCGCTGGGGGCGCTCGACTCGCTGGCCCTGCTGCATCTCGTGGGCGTCGTCCGCCGCGACGTGCGCATCCTCGCCAACGATTTCCTGATGGAATTCGAAGGCCTCCGCGAGCTGTTGCTGCCGCTGCGCATCCTCGGGGGCAAACCGAGCGCGGAGAGCCTGAAAGCCGTCACGGCCGCGCTCGAGGCGGAGCAGGCGGTGATCGTCTTCCCGGCCGGCGAAGTGTCGCGCTTCGGTTGGCGCGGCGTGCAGGACGGCCGCTGGCGCGCGGGCTTCGTAAAGTTCGCGCGAGAGAGCGGCGCGCCGGTGCTGCCGGTGCGCATCAACGCGAAGAACTCGGCGCTGTTCTACGGCCTCTCCAGCCTGTACAAGCCGGTCGGCACGGCCTTGCTGCCGCGGGAGATCTTCAAGGCGCGCGGCCTGCGCATCGACCTGCGCATCGGCCTGCCGCGGCGGATCGCTGAAGAGGGTGTGGCGCCGGACACGGCCAAAGCCCTGGCCTCGATCCGCCAGGCCCTGCAGGCCATCGGCACGCGCAAGGAGACCGCGCCGCCGGATCCGCTGCCGCTCGCGCACGCGGTCGACCGCGGCGCGCTGCGCGCCGAGATCCTCGCCATGCGCGAGCTCGGCCGTACCCCCGATGGAAAGCAGATCCGCGTCGGCCGGCTCAAGGCCGACAGCCTGCTGCTGCGCGAGCTCGGCCGCCTGCGTGAACAGGCGTTCCGCGCGGTGGGCGAGGGCACGGGGCGCGCGATCGATGTCGATGCCTACGACACCTGGTACGAGCACATCGTGCTGTGGGACGCCGACGCACTGCAGATCGCCGGCGCCTACCGCGTGTGCCGCGGGGCTGATGTGCTCGCCACGCGCGGCCTGAAGGGGCTGTACACGGCCAGCCTGTTCGACTTCGGGCCCGAGGCGCAGGCGCATGTCGCCGAAGGCATGGAACTCGGCCGCAGCTTCGTGGCGCCGGCCTACTGGGGCTCGCGCAGCCTCGACGACCTGTGGATCGGCATCGGCGCCTACCTGCGCGCGCACCCGGACGTGCGCTACCTGTTCGGGCCGGTGTCGATCAGCGCCGAACTGCCGATCGCGGCCCGCGAACAATTGGTGGCCTACTACGGTCAGCATTACGGCGCGCCGGGCGTGCTGGCCCCGGTCGAGGCCGCGCCGCCGGCACGCGCGCGACGACCCTTCCAGTTCCTCGCCGACGCCCCCTGCTACCGCGGGCTGGACGCCGAACAGAGCTTCCGGGTGCTGCGGGCCAATCTCGACGCCCTCGGGGCCAAGGTACCGGTGCTCTACAAGCAGTACACCGAGCTGTGCGAGCCGGGTGGCGCGCGCTTCCTGGCCTTCGGTGTCGATCCGGATTTCGCGAACTGCGTGGACGGGCTGATCGAGGTCGACCTGCAGCGCATCAAGCCGAAGAAGTTCCAGCGCTACATCGCCGGGGAGATCGCGGCATGAGCCCGGCCGCGCCGCCCATGCCACGCCGTCGCGCGGCCTTCATTTCCGACGTGCATCTGGGTGCCGCGCATTGCCATGCCGAGGAGCTCGCCGCGTTTCTTGCGCGCCTGGACGTCGAGCGCCTGTACCTCGTCGGCGACATCGTCGACCTGTGGTGGATGTCGGCGAAGCGCGCGGCCTGGGGCCATGGGCAGAACCACGTGGTTGAAGCCCTGCACCGCCTCCGCGCCGCCGGCACCGAGCTGATCTACGTGCCGGGCAACCACGACCGTCCGATCCGCCGCTTCTGTGGCTTGATGCTGCCGCGCATGAGCGTGCGCCGGCGCGTGATCCATACCACCGCCGACGGCCGTCGCCTGCTGGTGGTGCATGGGGACGACTACGACAGCGCCACGCAGTTCGGCGGCTTCCAGGAGGAGCTCGGCGACTGGCTGTACGAGCGCATCCTCACCGGCAACCGCATCGCCAACGCGCTGCGTCGCCGTTTCGGCTTGCGCTACTGGTCGCTGGCGGATTTCCTGAAGCGCCAGAGCGGCGCGGCCGAGCGCTACATCGCGCGGTTCATCGAGGCGGGGCTCGATGACGTGCGTCGCCGCGGCCTCGACGGCATCGTCTGTGGCCACATCCATCGTCCGGCGCTGCTCGAGCGCGATGGCCTCGTGTACGCCAACGACGGCGACTGGGTGGAGAGCCTCACGGCCCTCGTGGAAGACCGCGACGGCACGCTGCGACTGCTCGACCATCGCGGCGAGACGCTGAAGCGGATTGGCCCGAAGGTCTGCTGGATCGACGAGCGCCGCGAGGTTCCGGCCCGCGCGGCCGCGCCCGAGCCGCTGCACGAGGCCGCCTGAACCGGGCGAGGAACGCTGCTGGCTGAACCAAACGGCGCGGCGCTCACCCCGCGCCCACGGATCGTGCCTACGCTTGGCGCATGGATTCCTTGAGCCAACTCGTCCTCGGGGCTGCCGTCGCCGCGGCTTGCGTACCCGCCCGCCACCGCCGCAAGGCGCTCCTCGTCGGTGCGGCCTTGGGAACGCTGCCCGACCTCGACGTGCTGATCGACTACGGCGACGCGGTCAGCAACATGACCTTCCACCGCGGCTTCAGCCACTCGCTGTTCGTACTGCCGGTCGTTGCGCTGCTGCTTTGGGCCGTGTTGCGCCGGTTCTGGGCGCCGGTGCGCGAAGCCCCCCGGGCTTGGGGCTGGGCGATCCTGTTGCCGCTGGTCACGCACCCGTTGCTCGATGCCCTCACCGTCTACGGGACGCAGCTGTTCTGGCCGCTCACGACGCCGCCCGTGATGGGCGGCAGCCTGTTCATCATCGACCTGCTCTACACCCTGCCGCTGCTGGTGGCTGTCCTTGTCGCCGCCTTCGCCGGTGAAGCGCGCCGCGGCGGTGCCGCGGTGGTGGTCGGCCTCGCACTGAGCACCGGCTACGCGGGCTGGAGCCTCGTCGCCCAGCGGCACGTCGATGCGATGGCCGAGGAAAGCCTGCGCGGTACGCCGCATGCCGATGCGCCGCGATTCGTCGTGGCGATGCCCTTCACCACGCTCGCGTGGCGGGTGGTGGTGGTGACGCCGGAGGGCTACCTCGAAGGCGAGCGCTCACTGGTGGCGGATCGCGGGCCCATCGACTTCGTCGAGCACCGTTTCGACCGCCGTCTGCTGGAGGAGGCGGGCGGGCTCTGGGCGGTGCAGCGGCTGCTGTGGTTCTCGCACGGCTTCCAGCGTGCGGACGTGGTCCATGGCGAGCTTCGCCTCGCCGACCTGCGCATGGGCCAGCACCCCACCTTCTTCTTCACCCACGTGGTCGGGCGTCGCGAGGGCGGGGCCTGGGTGGCGGCGGACAACCGACAGATCGAACAGCCGCGCGTGCGCGAGGGCCAATTGGCCGGGCTGTGGCGCCGCGTGTGGTTCGGCGAGCCGATTCCCGGCACGCCCTTCGCCGAGCGGGCTGCGCTGCGCGTTCAGGCCGCCGAGGCGAAGTCCGGCGCGACGCCGGCGATCAACGCGTCGAAGTAGTCCCGCGTCAGGGCGACCTGCCGCTCGCCGGTCTCGGCGGCGTTGACGACCGTGCGGAACAGCGCCTGCTCCGGGTGGTCCTTGGCGTACCAGCCGAGGTGCTTGCGGGCGATGCGGACACCCTGCGGCTCGCCGTAGAACGCGTGCAGGTGCTCGAGGTGGCCGATCAGCACGTCGCGCACCTCGGAAAGCCGGGGCGGCGGCAGCTCGGTGCCGGTGGCGAGGAAGTGGGCGATCTCGCGGAAGATCCACGGCCGGCCCTGCGCGGCGCGGCCCACCATCACCGCATCGGCGCCGGTGGCCTCCAGCACGGCTTTCGCCTTGCGCGGCGAGGTGACGTCGCCGTTGGCGATCACCGGGAGGCGCACCGCGGCCTTCACTGCAGCGATCGTGGCGTACTCGGCCTCGCCCTCGTAGAAATCGTTGCGCGTGCGGCCGTGGATGGTCAATGCGGCGATGCCGCTGGCTTCCGCGATGCGCGCGATGGTGAGGGCATTGCGCGTCTCGCGGCACCACCCGGTGCGGATCTTCAGTGTCACCGGCACGTCCACCGCGCCGACAACCGCCTTGAGGATGCGCGCCACCAGCGCCTCGTCGCGCAGCAGGGCCGAGCCCGCGGCGACGTTGCAAACCTTCTTGGCCGGGCAGCCCATGTTGATGTCGATGAGCTCCGCCCCGTGAGCGGCGTTGTAGCGCGCGGCCTCGGCAAGCTGGCCGGGCTCGGTGCCGGCGATCTGCACCGAGACGGGTTCCGGTTCGCCCACGTGGTCCATGCGTCGCAGCGACTTCGGTGTGTTCCAGAAGCGCGGGTCGCTGGTGGTCATTTCCGAGACGCACAAGCCCGCCCCCAGACGCTTGCACAGCATCCGGAACGGCTTGTCGGTGACGCCGGCCATGGGTGCCAGCACCACTGGCGGGTCGATGCGGTAGGGGCCGATCTGCATGGACGCATTCTCGCAGGCCGGCTCGTCCGCCGCCGGAACCTGGCCTGACCGGGGTCAAACGCGCGAAGGCCTGCCCGCGGCAGGATAGGGGCCTCGACTCACCGGAACCGACCCCATGCGCATCGCTGTGTATTCGCACCGTGCCTACGAGGCCGACACGCTGGACACCGCCCTGCACGAGGCCGGTTTCGTGGCTGTCCCGCTGGAATCGCGGCTGGACGT
>JAJTHD010000014.1 GCA_021297925.1 Lysobacteraceae bacterium | reverse complement strand
ATGCGGCCGGCGTCGATCTGGTCGACGACGCCGCCGCGGCGGGCGTTTACGGTCACGCCCGAGTCACGCGCCACGGCGCGCTCGATGCCCGTGCCGACCAGCGGCTTCTGCGAACGCAGCGTCGGGACGGCCTGGCGCTGCATGTTGGCGCCCATCAGCGCGCGGTTCGCGTCGTCGTGCTCGAGGAAGGGCACGAGCGCGGCCGCGACGGACACGGACTGCATCGGCGACACGTCCATGTAGTGGATCTCGACCGGCGGCTTCAACAGCGCTTCGCCCTGCTGGCGGCAGGTCACGAACTCGGCGGTGAAGCGGCCCTGCTCGTCCAGCTCCGCGTTCGCCTGGGCGATGGTGTACTCGTTCTCTTCGATCGCCGAGAGGAAGTGGACCTCGTCGGTGACCTTGCCGTCGACCACGCGGCGGTACGGCGTCTCGAGGAAGCCGTACTTGTTCGTGCGGGCGTAGACGGCGAGCGAGTTGATCAGGCCGATGTTCGGGCCTTCCGGCGTCTCGATGGTGCAGACGCGGCCGTAGTGCGTCGGGTGCACGTCGCGCACCTCGAAGCCGGCGCGCTCTCGGGTCAGGCCACCCGGGCCGAGCGCGGAGACGCGGCGCTTGTGCGTGACCTCCGACAGCGGATTGTTCTGGTCCATGAACTGCGAGAGCTGCGAGGAGCCGAAGAACTCCTTGATCGCGGCGGCCACGGGCTTCGCGTTGATCAGCTCCTGCGGGGTCAGTCCCTCCGACTCCGCCAACGACAGGCGCTCCTTGACGGCACGCTCGACGCGGACGAGGCCGACGCGGAACACGTTCTCGGCCATCTCGCCGACCGAGCGCACGCGGCGGTTTCCGAGGTGGTCGATGTCGTCGACGACGCCGCGGCCGTTGCGGATCTCGCAGAGCGTGCGGATGACGTCGAGGATGTCGGAGCTGTCACCGTTGGTGGCGATCAGGCGCTTCGCCTCCTCGCCGTTCTGCTGCGCGAAGTACTTGGCGTCGTAGAGGACGGCTTCGCCTTCGACGGCCTTTCGGCCGACCCGGCGGTTGAACTTCATGCGACCGACGCCCGAAAGGTCGTAGCGCTCGAAGGTGAAGAACAGGTTGTGGAACAGGTTCTGCGCGGCGTCCTTGGTCGGCGGCTCGCCGGGGCGCATCATGCGGTAGATCTCGACCAGCGCTTCGAGCTGGGTGCGCGTGCTGTCGCTGCGCAGCGTGTTCGAGATGTACGGGCCGCGGTCGAGGTCGTTGACCCACAGCGTGCCGAACGAGGCCACGCCGGCCTTGCGGAACTTGGCCAGCAGCGCGTCGTCGATCTCGTCGTTCGCGACCGACAGCAGCTCGCCCGTCTTCGGGTCGGCGACGTCCTGCGCGAGGATGCGGCCGACCAGATAGTCATCCGGCACTTCCAGCGTGCCGATCTTGGCCTGCTCAAGCTGGCGGACATGGCGCGCGGTGATGCGCTTGCCGGCCTCGACCAGCACCTGGCCATTGGCCACGAGGTCGAAGTTCAGCGTCTCGCCCTTCAGGCGCTCGGCGACGAGCTGCAGCTCCGCGCCGTCCTTCGGAAGCAGGGCGAAGTTGTTGATCTCGAAGAACTGGCGCAGCATCTCCTCGTTGGAGTAACCGAGCGCGCGCAGGAGCACCGTGACCGGCAGCTTGCGGCGGCGGTCGATGCGGGCGTAGACCATGTCCTTCGGGTCGAACTCGAAGTCCAGCCACGAACCGCGGTAGGGGATGATGCGGGCGCTGTAGAGCAGCTTGCCCGAACTGTGCGTCTTGCCGCGGTCGTGGTCGAAGAACACGCCCGGCGAACGGTGCAGCTGCGAGACGATGACGCGCTCGGTGCCGTTGACGAGGAAGGTGCCGTGCTCGGTCATCAGGGGCATCTCGCCCATGTAGACCTCCTGCTCCTTGACGTACTTCACGGCCTTCGTGCTCGACTCCTTGTCGTAGATCACCAGGCGGACGGTGACGCGGAGCGGGGCGCCGAAGGTCAGGCCGCGGTTGTGGCACTCGCGGACGTCGAACGGCGGCTCGCCGAGGCGGTAGCTGACGTACTCGAGCGCCGCGTTGCCGGAGTAGCTCGTGATCGGGAAGACCGACTTGAGGGCGGCATGCAGGCCCTGCTCGGCGCGCTTGCCGGCCGCAGCGCCCTCCTGCAGGAACTCGCGGTAGGAATCCATCTGGATGGCGAGCAGGTACGGCACGTCGAGGACGGCGCGGCGCTTGCCGAAGTCCTTGCGGATGCGCTTCTTTTCGGTGAACGAGTACGTCATGGGGACCTTCAGGCTCGTTGAGCTGTGGGGGTCAAGTGGCCAATGGGAAGCCGCTGGTATTGCCGGCACCAGCACGCCCTCCGCTGCTGCTTCTCACTGTCCACTCGTGGCGTTGGATCGGTTGGAACTGGAGGCGGCCTTGCGGCGCCCCCTTGAAACGGCCAAAGGCCGGGGGCTTTCGCCCCCAGCCTTGGTGGTGTCGCCGGCGATGACGCGGCGACCCAAGTGACGCTTACTTGAGCTCGACGGTGGCGCCGGCGGCCTCGAGGTCCTTCTTGAACTTCGCGGCATCGT
>JAJTHD010000029.1 GCA_021297925.1 Lysobacteraceae bacterium | reverse complement strand
CAGCCGGGCGACAAGATGGCTGGCCGCCACGGCAACAAGGGTGTGGTGTCGACGATCGTCCCGGTCGAGGACATGCCGCACATGGCCGACGGCCGCACCGTCGACATCGTGCTGAACCCGCTGGGCGTGCCGAGCCGAATGAACATCGGCCAGATCCTCGAGACCCACCTCGGCTTCGCGGCCAAGGGCCTCGGCGAGCGCATCCAGAAGATGCTCGAGGCACAGGCCAAGGTCGCCGAGCTCCGTGAGTTCCTCGAGAAGATCTACAACCACGACCGCAAGATCACCGGCAGCACCCGCGTCGACCTCAAGCAGTTCAACGACGATGAGTTGCTGAACCTCGCCAAGAACCTGACCGACGGCGTGCCGATGGCCACCCCGGTGTTCGACGGTGCCGCGGAGGCCGAGATCAAGCACATGCTCGAGCTCGCCTACCCGAGCGACGACGCCCACACCCGGCTCCTCAACATGAGCGACAGCAAGACGCAGGTCACGCTGTTCGACGGCCGCACCGGCGAAGCGTTCGACCGCAAGGTCACGGTCGGCTACATGCACATGCTGAAGCTCAACCACCTGGTCGACGACAAGATGCACGCCCGCTCGACCGGTCCGTACTCGCTCGTCACCCAGCAGCCGCTGGGCGGCAAGGCGCAGTTCGGCGGCCAGCGCTTCGGGGAGATGGAGGTCTGGGCCCTCGAGGCCTACGGCGCCGCCTACACCCTGCAGGAAATGCTCACCGTCAAGTCCGACGACGTGCAGGGCCGCAACCAGATGTACAAGAACGTCGTCGACGGCGACCACGAGATGGTGGCCGGCATGCCGGAATCGTTCAACGTGCTGGTCAAGGAAATCCGTTCGCTCGGCATCAACATCGAGCTCGAAGGGCAGTAATCGCGCGCGACTGGAGACAATCCCATGAAAGATCTTCTGAACCTGTTCAACCAGCAGCGCCCGACCGTCGATTTCGACTCGATCAAGATCGGCCTGGCGTCCCCCGACCTGATCCGCTCGTGGTCCTACGGCGAGGTCAAGAAGCCGGAAACCATCAATTACCGTACCTTCAAGCCGGAGCGCGACGGCCTGTTCTGCGCCGCCATCTTCGGCCCCATCAAGGACTACGAGTGCCTCTGCGGCAAGTACAAGCGCATGAAGCACCGAGGCGTGGTCTGCGAGAAGTGTGGCACGGAAGTGACGCTGGCCAAGGTGCGCCGCGAGCGCATGGGCCACATCGAGCTCGCCAGCCCGGTCGCCCACATCTGGTTCCTGAAGTCGCTGCCCTCGCGCATCGGCCTCATGCTGGACATGACCCTGCGTGACATCGAGCGTATCCTCTACTTCGAAGCCTTCGTCGTGACCGAGCCGGGCCTGACCCCGCTCGAGCGCGGCTCGCTGATGAACGAAGAACAGCTGATGCAGGCCCGGCAGGAGCACGGCGACGACTTCGAGGCCTACATGGGCGCCGAGGCCATCCACGAGCTGCTGCGCACCATCGACCTGCAGGCCGAGCTGCTCCGCCTGAAGGAAGAGATCGCCAGCACCAACTCCGAGACGAAGCTGAAGCGCCTCACCAAGCGCATCAAGCTGATCGAGGCCTTCATCGACTCCGGCAACCGCCCGGAGTGGATGGTCATGACGGTCCTGCCGGTGCTGCCGCCGGACCTGCGCCCGCTCGTCCCGCTGGACGGCGGCCGCTTCGCGACCTCGGACCTGAACGACCTGTACCGCCGCGTCATCAACCGCAACAACCGCCTCAAGCGCCTGCTCGAGCTGAATGCGCCGGACATCATCGTGCGCAACGAGAAGCGCATGCTGCAGGAGTCGGTCGATGCGCTGATGGACAACGGCCGTCGTGGTCGTGCCATTACCGGAACCAACAAGCGCCCGCTCAAGTCGCTCGCCGACATGATCAAGGGCAAGCAGGGCCGCTTCCGCCAGAACCTGCACGGCAAGCGCGTCGACTACTCGGGCCGTTCGGTCATCGTGGTCGGCCCGACGCTGCGCCTGCACGAGTGCGGCCTGCCGAAGAAGATGGCGCTCGAGCTGTTCAAGCCCTTCATCTTCTCGAAGCTGCAGCGCCGTGGCCTCGCCACCACCATCAAGGCTGCCAAGAAGCTCGTCGAGCGCGAAGAGGCCGTGGTGTGGGACATCCTCGAGGAGGTCATCCGCGAGCATCCGGTCCTGCTGAACCGCGCCCCGACCCTGCACCGCCTCGGCATCCAGGCCTTCGAGCCGGTGCTGATCGAAGGCAAGGCGATCCAGCTGCATCCGCTCGTCTGTACGGCCTTCAACGCCGACTTCGACGGTGACCAGATGGCCGTCCACGTGCCGCTCTCGCTGGAAGCCCAGTTGGAAGCGCGTGCGTTGATGATGTCGACGAACAACATCCTGTCGCCCGCTAACGGCGAGCCGATCATCGTGCCGACGCAGGACGTCGTGCTCGGCCTGTACTACATGACCCGCGCCCTCGAGAACAAGAAGGGCGAGGGCATGGTGTTCGCCAACGTGGCGGAAGTCCGCCGCGCCTACGACAACCGCACCGTCGAACTGCACGCCAAGGTCAAGGTTCGCGTGGTCGAGACCGTGCGCGCCGAGTCGGGCGAGACCAGCCGCAAGTCGACCGTGTACGACACGACCGTCGGCCGTGCGCTGCTGGCCGAGATCCTGCCGGAAGGCCTGCCGTTCTCGATGGTCAACACCGAGCTCAACAAGAAGGCCATCAGCCGCCTGATCAACGGCTGCTACCGCCAGCTCGGCCTCAAGCACACCGTCGTGTTCGCCGACAAGCTGATGTACACCGGCTTCTCGAACGCCACCCGCGCGGGCGTGTCGGTCGGCATCGACGACATGACCATCCCGAACGAGAAGAAGGACATCCTCGCCAAGGCCGAAGCCGAGGTGCTGGAGATCCAGAACCAGTACCAGTCGGGCCTGGTGACGTCGGGCGAGCGCTACAACAAGGTCGTGGACATCTGGTCGCGTACGAACGAGCAGATCGCCAAGGCGATGATGGACACCATCGGCACCGACAAGGTGAAGAACGCCAAGGGCGAGATGGTCGACCAGAAGTCGATGAACTCGATCTACATCATGGCCGACTCGGGCGCGCGTGGTTCGCAGGCCCAGATCCGCCAGCTCGCCGGCATGCGCGGCCTGATGGCCAAGCCGGACGGCTCGATCATCGAGACGCCGATCACCGCGAACTTCCGCGAAGGCCTGAACGTCCTCCAGTACTTCATCTCGACCCACGGCGCCCGCAAGGGCCTCGCGGACACCGCGCTGAAGACGGCGAACTCCGGTTACCTGACCCGACGCCTCGTCGACGTCGCGCAGGACGTGGTGGTCACCGAGGTCGATTGCGGCACGACCAACGGCCTCACGCTGACGCCGATCGTCGAAGGCAGCGAAGTGACCGAGGCCCTCCGCGACCGCGTGCTGGGTCGCGTCGTCGCCGAGGACGTGTTCCTGCCCGGCAACGACGAGGAGCCGATCGTCCAGCGCAACACGCTGCTCGACGAGAAGTGGGTCGACAAGCTCGATGCCGCCGGCGTCCAGAGCATCAAGGTCCGTTCGTCGATCACCTGCGAGACGGCCTTCGGCATCTGCGGCATGTGCTACGGCCGCGACCTCGCGCGTGGCCATCTCGTCAACATCGGCGAAGCGGTCGGCGTCATCGCCGCGCAGTCGATCGGCGAGCCTGGCACGCAGCTGACCATGCGTACCTTCCACATCGGTGGTGCCGCCTCGCGTGCCGCCGCCGTGGACAACATCACCGTCAAGACGACCGGTTCGATCAAGTTCACGCACCTGAAGACCGTCGAGCATTCGGCCGGCCACCTGGTCGCCGTGTCCCGCTCGGGCGAACTCTCGGTGCTGGATCCGATGGGCCGCGAGCGCGAGCGCCACAAGCTCCCGTATGGCGCCACCATCAACGGCAAGGACGGTGATCCGGTGAAGGCCGGCCAGGTCATCGCGACCTGGGACCCGCACAACCACCCGATCGTGTCGGAAGTGAAGGGCTTCGTCCGCTTCATCGACTTCGTCGAGGGCGTCACTGCCATCGAGAAGACCGACGAGCTGACCGGCCTCACCGCGATCGAGATCACCGATCCGAAGCGCCGTGGCCAGGCCGGCAAGGACCTGCGCCCGATGGTCCGCATCGTCGACGCCAAGGGCAAGGACCTGCAGATCCCGGGCACCGACCTGCCGGCCCAGTACCTTCTGCCGCCGCGTGCCGTCGTGACCGTGCAGAACGGCGCCGAAGTGGGCGTGGGTGACGTGGTCGCCAAGATCCCGCAGGAAGCGTCGAAGACCCGCGACATCACGGGCGGCCTGCCGCGCGTCGCCGACCTGTTCGAGGCCCGCAAGCCGAAGGACCCCGCGGTCCTCGCCGAGCGTTCCGGCATCGTCAGTTTCGGCAAGGACACCAAGGGCAAGCAGCGCCTGATCATCAAGGACGCCGAGGGCAACGAGCACGAGGAACTGATCCCGAAGTACCGCCAGATCGTCGTGTTCGAAGGCGAACACGTCGAGAAGGGCGAGGAGATCGTCGCCGGCGAACCGAACCCGCAGGATATCCTGCGCCTGAAGGGCGTCGAGGAGCTGGCGGCGTACCTGGTCAAGGAAATCCAGGACGTCTACCGCCTGCAGGGCGTCAAGATCAACGACAAGCACATCGAGACGATCCTCCGGCAGATGCTGCGGAAGGTCGAAGTCTCCGATGCGGGCGGCACGCGCTTCCTCGCGGGCGAGCAGGTCGACCGCTTCCGCGTCGTCGAGGAGAACGTCCGGGCCACCGCGCGCAATGAACTCCCGGCCAAGGTGGATCCGGTCCTTCTGGGCATCACCAAGGCGTCGCTGGCGACCGAGAGCTTCATTTCGGCGGCGTCCTTCCAGGAGACCACTCGCGTCCTCACCGAGGCGGCGGTCCGAGGCACCCGCGATACGTTGCGGGGCCTGAAGGAAAACGTTATCGTCGGCCGCCTCATTCCGGCGGGTACCGGTCTGGCCTATCACGCGCGTCGTCGCGCGGCGGCGGGCGGCCTCTCGGACGCCGACCTCGAGGCGCTCCGTGCCCTGCAGCCGCAGGAAGCCAGCGCCGAAGCGGGCTCCGACGAGTAACTGCGCCTGACAGCGAAATGAACCGCAAGGAAGCGGTTCGTGTTCGGCCCCGGAGGGGGCGACTTTCCGGGCCCCGCCGCCGTTGACGGGGCTCGTTAAGGCAGTCTAAAATCCCGAGTCTCGGCAGGTCGAGTTCGTCTCGGCCTGCCTTTCGTTTTCATCGACAGGTCCCGAAGAATGGCGACGATCAACCAGCTGGTCCGCAAGCCGCGCCAGCCCAACACCTACAAGAGCGCTTCCCCGGCTCTGGCCAACTGCCCGCAGCGTCGTGGCGTGTGTACCCGCGTGTACACCACCACGCCGAAGAAGCCGAACTCGGCCCTCCGCAAGGTGGCCAAGGTGCGCCTCACCAACGGCTTCGAGGTCATCTCCTACATCGGTGGCGAAGGCCACAACCTGCAGGAGCACTCGGTCGTGCTGATCCGTGGCGGTCGCGTCAAGGACCTGCCGGGCGTCCGCTACCACACCGTGCGCGGCTCGCTCGACGCCTCGGGCGTCGCCAAGCGCCGCCAGAGTCGTTCGAAGTACGGCGCCAAGCGTCCGAAGAAGTAATCACCGAGGCAGCATATGTCCCGCAAAGGTCAGACCCCCGTCCGCGAAGTCATCGCGGATCCGAAGCACGGCAGCGAGCTGGTCGCGCGCTTCATCAATATGGTGATGAAGAGCGGCAAGAAGTCGATCGCCGAGCAGATCGTCTATGGTGCGATGGACGTCATCGGCCAGAAGAACGCCGAGCCGCTCCAGCTCGTCGAGAAGGCCCTCAACAACGTCGCCCCGATGGTCGAAGTGAAGTCCCGTCGCGTCGGCGGCGCCACCTACCAGGTGCCGGTCGAGGTGCGCTCGACGCGCCGCATGGCGCTGGCCATGCGCTGGGTCATCGAGTCGTCGCGCAAGCGCGGCGAGAACTCGATGCCGCGCAAGCTCGCGGCCGAGCTGCTGGACGCTTCGGAGAACCGCGGCGGCGCCGTGAAGAAGCGCGAAGAAACGCACCGCATGGCGGAGGCCAACAAGGCCTTCTCGCATTACCGCTGGTAAGGCATAAGGGTTACTGACGTGGCACGCACCACTCCGATCGACCGTTACCGCAACTTCGGCATCATGGCCCACATCGATGCCGGCAAGACGACGACCACCGAACGCATCCTGTTCTACACGGGCGTCAACCACAAGATCGGCGAGGTGCACGACGGCGCCGCGACGATGGACTGGATGGAGCAGGAGCAGGAGCGCGGCATCACGATCACGTCCGCCGCGACGACCTGCTTCTGGAAGGGGATGGACAAGTCCTTCCCGGAGCACCGGTTCAACATCATCGACACCCCCGGCCACGTCGACTTCACCATCGAGGTGGAGCGTTCCCTGCGCGTGCTTGACGGCGCCGTGTTCGTCCTGTGCGCAGTCGGCGGCGTCCAGCCGCAGTCGGAGACGGTGTGGCGCCAGGCCAACAAGTACAACGTCCCGCGCCTCGCGTTCGTCAACAAGATGGATCGCACGGGCGCCAACTTCACGAAGGTCATCGACCAGCTGAAGTCACGCCTCGGCGCCTATCCGGTGCCCATGCAGGTGGCGATCGGCGCGGAGGAGAACTTCGAGGGTGTCGTCGACCTGCTCAAGATGAAGGCGATCGTGTGGGACATGGCCACGAACGGCAACACCTTCAGCTACGCCGACATCCCGGCGCACCTGTCTGACGAGTGCAAGTCCGCGCGCGCGTTCATGGTCGAGGCCGCCGCCGAGGCGACCGAGGAACTGATGAACAAGTACCTCGAGGAAGGCGAGCTGACGGAGGCCGAGATCATCGCCGGCATCCGCGAGCGCACCATCCGCTGCGAGGTCATTCCGGCTTTCTGCGGCACCGCCTTCAAGAACAAAGGCGTGCAGGCGATGCTGGATGCCGTGATCCGCTACCTGCCGGCGCCGTCGGATCGCCCGGCGGTGAAGGGCGAGGACGAGAACGGCAACGAGGCCATCCGCGCGGCCGACGACAAGGCGCCGTTCTCGGCGCTCGCGTTCAAGATCATGACCGATCCGTTCGTCGGTTCGCTGACTTTCTTCCGGGTCTACTCGGGCACCCTCAACGGCGGCGACCAGGTCTACAACCCGGTCAAGGCCAAGAAGGAGCGCATCGGCCGCATCCTGCAGATGCATGCCAACCAGCGCGAGGAAATCAAGGAAGTGCTCGCGGGCGACATCGCCGCCGCGGTTGGCCTGAAGGACGTCACGACCGGCGACACGCTGTGCTCGCAGGACAACGTCATCACGCTCGAGCGCATGGTCTTCCCTGAGCCGGTCATCTCGATGGCCGTCGAGCCGAAGACCAAGTCCGACCAGGAGAAAATGGGCATCGCGCTGGGCCGGCTGGCCCAGGAAGACCCTTCCTTCCGCGTCCGGACCGACGAGGAGTCCGGCCAGACGATCATCTCGGGCATGGGTGAGTTGCACCTCGAGATCATCGTCGACCGCATGAAGCGCGAGTTCAACGTCGAAGCGAACGTGGGCAAGCCGCAGGTCGCCTACCGCGAGGCCATCCGCAAGGCGGTCAAGCAGGAAGGCAAGTTCGTCCGCCAGTCGGGTGGTCGCGGCCAGTACGGCCACATCGTCATCGAGATGGAGCCGCAGGAGCGCGGTGCGGGCTTCGTGTTCGAGAACGCCATCGTCGGCGGCGTGGTCCCGAAGGAGTACGTGACGGCCGCAGGCAAGGGCATCGAAGAGGCCTTGAAGAACGGCGTGCTCGCCGGCTTCCCGGTCGTCGACGTCAAGATCAAGGCGGTGGACGGCTCGTTCCACGACGTCGACTCGAACGAAATGGCGTTCAAGGTCGCGGGTTCGATGGCATTCAAGGAAGGCTTCGCCAAGGCGAACCCGGCCCTCCTCGAGCCCATCATGAAGGTCGAGGTCGTCACCCCGGAAGACTACATGGGTGACGTGATGGGCGATCTTTCCCGTCGCCGCGGCATCCTGCAGGGCAGCGACGATTCGCCGGCCGGCAAGGTCATCAACGCGATGGTCCCGCTCGGCGAGATGTTCGGTTACGCGACCACCCTGCGCTCGATGTCGCAGGGCCGCGCGACCTACACGATGGAGTTCGACCACTACGCCGAAGCGCCGAACAACATCGCCGAGCAGGTCATCAAGAAGGCCTGATCCAGGCCTCCTGATCCAAGAACAATCCAGCAATAGACACCAGAGGTAGGCAGTCATGGCAAAGGGCAAGTTCGAGCGCACCAAGCCGCACGTGAACGTGGGCACGATCGGTCACGTTGACCACGGCAAGACGACGCTGACGGCGGCGCTGACGAAGGTCGGCGCGGAGCGTTTTGGCGGTGAGTTCAAGGCGTACGACCAGATCGACGCGGCGCCGGAGGAGAAGGCT
>JAJTHD010000081.1 GCA_021297925.1 Lysobacteraceae bacterium | reverse complement strand
TCTGGGGCTGACCCGCCTTCCCGGTCCGCTGAAGCGGTGGGAAGCCCCCGAAGCGCCATGAGCCCGGGGGTCACGAGAACACCGTACTGGCCAAGGGGCGGTCGGGCGAACGAGGCGAACCGTAGCCCGGGCTTTCCCAACCCGGGCTGAATGCAGAATTGATAAGTTTTTGAATTTCCTCGGGCTTTTACTCTAGTGCCGGCTGCGCCCGTCCGGCTTTGAGGGCCTAGAGCGCCGCTGCGACCCGCGTGCCCTGGGCAATGGCCCGCTTGGCATCGAGCTCGGAAGCCACGTCGGCGCCGCCGATGAGTCGCACCGATTGCCCGCGCATCTGCAGGGGTTCGAAGAGCTCGCGCTGCGGCTCCTGCCCGGCGCAGACCACCACGTGATCCACCGGCAGCACGGCGTCCTTGCCCTCGATCGTGACGTGGAAGCCGGCATCGTCGACCCTCAGGTAGGCGACGCCGCCGTGCGCCTTGACACCCTTCATCTTCAGCGCGGCGCGGTGGATCCACCCCGTGGTCTTGCCGAGTTTCGCCCCCGGCCGCCCGGGCGAGCGCTGCAGCAGCCAGACCTCGCGAGCCGGGGCTTCCGGGTGGGGTCTGGCCAGGCCGCCCGGGCCCTCGAAGTCCGGCTGAACGCCCCACTCGGCCATCCAGACCTTGGGGTCGAGGCTGGGCGAAGGGCCACGATGGACGAGGAACTCGCCGACGTCGAAGCCGATGCCGCCGGCGCCGACGATGGCGACCTTGGCGCCAACGGTCACCTTGCCGGTCAGCACGTCGATGTAACTCACCACCTTCGGGTGGTCGTGTCCGGGGAAGTCCACGCGGCGGGGGCGGATGCCGGTCGCCAGCAGTACCTCGTCGAAACCGGCCAGGTCGTTGGCACTGACGCGGGTGTTCAGGCGCAGCGTGACGCCGTGTTTCTTCAGCAAGGTGCCGAAGTAGCGCAGGGTCTCGTGGAACTCTTCCTTGCCCGGGATCGTCTTGGCGAGGTTGAACTGCCCGCCGATCTCCGGCGCGGCGTCGAACAGGGTCACCGCATGGCCGCGCTCGGCGGCCGTCGTGGCCGCCGCGAGGCCGGCGGGGCCGGCGCCCACCACCGCCACCTTCTTCTTCTGTGCGGCCGGCTTGATCACCAGCTCGGTCTCGGCGCAAGCCCTCGGGTTCACCAGGCAGCTGGCCGTCTTGTTCTCGAACACATGGTCGAGGCAAGCCTGGTTGCAGGCGATGCAGGTGTTGATCTCGGCCACGCGGCCGGCCTTGGCCTTGGCCACCCAAGCCGGGTCGGCCAGCAGCGGACGGGCCATCGAGACCATGTCGACCTCGCCGCTGCCGAGGATCCGCTCGGCCACGTCCGGCATGTTGATGCGGTTGGTGGCGACCAGCGGCAACTTCACGTGCGGTCGCAGCTTGGCCGTGACGCCGGCGAAAGCCGCGCGCGGCACCGAGGTGGCGATGGTGGGCACGCGCGCCTCGTGCCAGCCGATGCCGGTGTTGATGATCGTGGCGCCGGCGGCCTCGATGGCCTTGGCCTGCATCACGATCTCGTCCCAGGCCGCGCCGCCATCGACCAGTTCGAGCATCGACAGGCGGTAGATGAGGATGAAGTCCGGGCCCACGGCCTCGCGGATGCGGCGCACGATCTCGACGGCGAAGCGCATGCGCTTCTCCGGCGTGCCGCCCCATTCGTCGGTGCGCTGGTTGGTGCGCGCCGACAGGAACTGGTTGATGAGGTAACCCTCGGAGCCCATCACCTCGACGCCGTCGTAGCCGGCATCGCGGGCGAGCTTCGCGGCGCGGACAAAGGCCTTGATCTGGCGTTCGACGCCCCAGCCGGTGAGGGCACGCGGCTTGAAGGGGTTGATCGGCGCCTGGATGGCCGAGGCCGACACCGACAGCGGGTGGTAGGCGTAGCGACCGGCGTGCAGGATCTGCATGCAGATCCTGCCGCCCTCGGCGTGCACGGCCTCGGTGACGATGCGGTGCTTCTGGATTTCCCAGGGCCAGGACAGCTTCCCCGAAAAGGGCTTGAGCCAGCCGACCAGGTTCGGGGCGATGCCGCCCGTCACCATCAATCCGACGCCGCCGCGGGCGCGCTCGGCGAAGTAGGCCGCGAGCTTCGGGAAATCGCGCGAGCGGTCCTCGAGGCCGGTGTGCATCGAACCCATGAGGACGCGGTTGGGCAGGGTGCAGAAGCCGAGGTCGAGGGGCTTGAAGAGGTGCGGAAAGGCGGAGGCCGTCATCGTCAATACGGTGGCGTAGGGTGAGGGGCAGCATGCCGTCGCGTCCGGCCTGCGGCAAGCCATGGACGCCATGGTGCGCCATGAATCGTCGGCATGGCGGTCATCAGTCGGGACTTGCAGGGCATTAGCGGGGTGTTAACATCGCGAAGGCAAGGCCTGCCAGGAGCGGTTGGCCTGCAGGGCAGCCCTCATCCATCTGGAGTCAACGATGAAGAAGAACCTTCTGTGCATGGCCGTGATGGCCGCGGCGTTCGCCAACGTGGCGATGGCCAATGATTTCGACGATCGCTGGTACCTCGCCGGCACCGCGGGCATCAACACCCAGGACAACGCGCGCCAGACCGCCTCGGCGGGCGAATTCGGCGTCGGCGTGGGCCGCTTCTTCGCGCCCGAATGGTCGCTGGACGCCAGCCTGTATTCGACCAACCCGAACCGCGAGGCCAACCAGAACCTCAATTTCAGCCAGTACGGCGTGAGCCTCGACCTGCGCCGCCACTTCCGTCAGGACGGCCAGAACTGGTGGCCCTACCTGAAGGCCGGCCTCGGCCTGCAGCGCGCCGCGGAGGAGTTCAACGCGTTCCCGAACCCGAACTCGCCGGGCGAGCGCAAGGACAACAACCTCGCCGTGGATCTTGGTGGTGGCCTGCAGACCGATCTCGAGAACGTCAGCCTCCGCATGGAAGCCGGCTTCCGCTGGGCCTTCGACGACCAGAGCATCGTCGCCCCGAGCGCCAACCGCTTCCGTGACCCGTACGTCAAGGCCGCCTTGCTGATCCCGCTGGGCGCGAAGGCCGAAGCCGCCCCGGCGCCCGCGCCGGCGCCCGCGCCGGCGGCCCCGAGCTGCGAAACCCAGGACGATGACGGCGACGGCGTCAACAACTGCGTCGACAAGTGCCCCGGCTCGCAGGCCGGCCAGGCCATCGGTCCGGACGGCTGCGCCGTGCCGCTGACGATCGACTTGAAGGGCGTCAACTTCGACTTCGACAAGGCCACGCTGCGTCCGGATGCGGTGACGATCCTCAACGAGGCGATCGACATCCTCAAGAAGTACCCGCAGCTGCGCGTCGAAGTGGCCGGCCACACCGACCTCTGCGGCACCGACGGCTACAACCAGGGCCTGTCGGAGCGTCGCGCCAAGACGGTGTTCGACTACCTGACGGGCAACGGCGTCGACGCGTCGCGTCTGGCGGGCCCGAACGGCTACGGCGAGAGCCGTCCGCTCGAGCCGACCGACCAGGCCTTCCCGGCCTGCAAGAGCGAGAAGAACCGCCGCACCGAGCTGAACGTCCAGAACTGAACGTTCTCCGTCGATGACGGCAAAGCGAAGCCCGGCCCAGCGCCGGGCTTCGTCTTTCCGGCGAGCGGTGCGTCGCGCCGCTTGTCGCTGCGGGGCCGGCCTGCGTAAGCTCGCCGCGTGTCCGCCGAAGGAGGCCCGCATGGCCCGCTCCCCGTTCCCCCTGAAGGCCTCTTGCGTGTTCGCGCTGGCGTTCGCCGCGGCACTGTCCGCGTCGGCCGCGATGGCGGCGCCGGCCGAGGAACTCGGGGGACACGCGCCGCCCCTGCTCGCCGCGCCGCTCACCGCCGAGGCCTTCCTCCGCCGCGTCCGCGCTGCATCGGTGCCCGTCGCGCCGGCCTACGTGCCGAAGACCGCGCATGACAACTCGCCGTACCGGTTCGACATGACCCAGAACGGGCGACGGATGACCGCCGAGGAGTTCGACGCGTGGATGAAGTCGCGCGGCATCCGCGTGGCCACCGGCAAGCCGGCCGGTGCGGAATCCGCGGCGCCGTCGCCCGCCTCCGCGGCAGGTGCCGCGGAGGCGTCCACCTGTGCCCCGACCGCGACGACGACCTGCTGATCGTCGCCTTCAGCGCTTGATGAAGCGGTAGTGGGCCACGCCCCACTCGCTGCCGTCCGCGTATCCGAACAGTTCCGCGCAGGCCATCCAGAACATCCGCCAACGCTGCGCCCAGACGTGGGCGTCCTTCGGGCCGTAGGCCTCGCCGAGCACCCGCAGCACTTCGTCCGCGTGGCGGTCCTGGTTCTCGAGCCACTGGTTGGCGGTGCGCTCGTAGTGGCGGCCCGACAGGACCCACCGCTGTTCGATGCGGAGCGCGTTCTGGAAGTGCAGCAGCGTGTCGGCGCTCGGCATCAGGCCGCCGGTGAAGAAGTAGCGGCCCATCCAGTTGTCCTCGCCCTCGGTCTCGAACGGGTACATCAGGCTGCGGTGGCAGAAGATGTGCACGAACAGCTTGCCGCCGGGCTTCAGCCAGCGGGCGATGTTGCCGAGCAGCGTGTCGTAGTTGCGCATGTGCTCGAACATCTCGATCGAGACGCAGCGGTCGAAGGTGTCGGCGGCGAGGTCGAGCCGGTTCACGTCGGTGGTGATGATCTCGACGTTGGCGAGGCCGCGCGCCGCCGCCTGCCCGAGGATGTGTTCGCGCTGCGTGCGCGAGTTGGAGACGCCGGTGATGCGGGAGTTGGGGAAGCGCTCCGCCATCCACAGCGTCAGCGAGCCCCAGCCGCAGCCGAGCTCGAGGATCCGCTGGCCGTCCTTCAGTTCGGCGCGCTCCCCGTACAGGGCGAGCATCGCCTCCTCGCCCTCGTCGAGGCTCTCGTTGCCGACCGGGTAGTAGCAGCTCGAGTACTTGAGGCGCTTGCCGAGGCAGAGTTCGAAGAACCGCGTCGGGACCTCGTAGTGCTGCTCGTTCGCGGCCGCGACCTCGATGGCGATCGGGCTGCCCCGAAGCTCGGCCAACAACGTCCGGTAACGGGCGTCGGCCCGGTCGAGGTCCCCATCGTGTTCGTCGCGAAGGCGGCGCTCGCAGAGGCGGCGGATGCCGAGGCGGGTGAGCGCGTCGGGCATGAAGCCGCGTTCGCAGAGGTCGATCAGCGACATGGAGTCCTCAGGGTCGGGGAAGGCGGGGGGCGCGTGGCGGCCACGGGAAGAAGGCGCTGACCTCGGCCTGGTAGCGACGATACTCGTCGCCACGCGTGCGCAGGGCCTGCGCCTCGGTCCAGGGGATGCCAGTGACGCGCCAGAGGAAGGCGAACATCACGACGGGACCGGCGATGCTCCACAGGAAATGCGGGCCGCACCACGCCAGCAGGACGTAGCTGAACCAGTGCAGCCACTCGAAGAAGTAGTTGGGGTGGCGGGACCAGGCCCACAGGCCGACACGGCAGGTGCGGCCGCGGTTGGCGGGGTCCTCGCGGAAGGCCGCGAGCTGGCGGTCGGCGACCATCTCGCCCCCGACCGCGACCAGCCACACGAGGATCGCCGCGAGGATCGTGGGCTCCAAGCCTTCGGCATCGGCGCCCGCGGCTGCGGCGAAGGGGATCGCGAACAGGGCCACGACCACCGCCTGCGCCTGGAAGAACAGGAACCAGCGGGAGGGCGCGTCGCCGATCGCGGCGCGCATGGCCCGGTAACGCCCGTCCTCCGGCTCGCGCAGCACGCGTCGCAGCAGGTGCAGGCACAGGCGCGCCCCCCAGATGCCGCCGAACAGGGCGACCAGTGCCCGGGGCAGGTCGTCGCCCTCGCCGGCGGCCCCGGCGAAGAACGCCGCGGCGGCCATCAGGCCGGCCCACGCCACGTCGACGTAGCCGACGTTGCGGACCCGCATCGATACCGCCCAGGTCGCGGCCATGGCGATCGCCGCGCCCAGCCAGGTCCATAGCACGATGGCCCAGAGGCTCATGCCATGGCCCCCGCGCCCTTGGTGCGGCGCGTCCACGCCGACTCCGCCGCATACATCAGGGGCATCGCCAGGCCCCAGGCGACGCCGAGGGCGGCGAACACGGCAACCGGCGATGCGGTCACGGCGACCGCGTCGAAGGCGCGGGCAGCGCCGGCGTAGGCGAGCGGGCCCCCGAGCAGGCCGAAGGCGGCGGCCCACGCGGGCCGATCCGCGAGGAACCCCATGGAGTGCCGCAAGGTCAGCGCGAAACCGACCCACATCCCCACGATCCACGCCGGTGCCAGTTCCGGCAGCGGGCCGGGGCTGGCGTAGACGAGGCCGCCCGCCATCACGAACGCCGAGTCGACGAGCACACCCAGCGGGATCGCGAGGGCGAGCATGCGCAGGTCGCGTCCGCGGCTGGGGGTCATGGCGAAATGCCCGGCGGCGTACAGCGCCAGCACGGCCGGGCCGAGCCACGGACGCCCGCTGCCAGCGCCGAACGCGCTGGCGAACCAGACGGCCTGGAAGCCGACCAGATTGAACACGCGGAACCCCAGTGACATCACACGGCCTCGGGGGCGGGGATCCACGCCTCGCGCCGGTTGCCCGGACGGGCGAACAGCAGGTGGGAGACGCCGATCGAGCGCTCGAGGAAGCCCCCCTCGCAGTAGGCGAGGTAGAATTCCCACATGCGGATGAAGCGCTCGTCGTACCCGAGGGCGCGCACGTCGTCGAGCCGTTCCATGAAGCGCTGGCGCCACACGCGGAGGGTCAGGGCGTAGCTGGGACCGAAGTCCTCCTGCGACACCAGCCGCAGGTCGGTGCTGCGCGCCATCGCGCCGGCGATGGCCGACACGCAGGGGATGAAGCTGCCCGGGAAGATGTGGCGCTTGATGAAGTCGACCGACTGGAGCGCCTGCTCGTATCGATGGTCCTCGATGGTGATGGCCTGAACGAGCGCGAGTCCGTCGGGCTTCACCAGCGAGGCGCAGGTGGCCATGTAGGTGTCGAGGTACTGGTGGCCGATGGCCTCGATCATCTCGATCGAGACCAGCTTGTCGTACGTCCCCGACAGGTCGCGGTAGTCCTCGAGCAGGACGGTGACGCGATCGGCGAGGCCGGCGCGGGCGACGCGCTCGGTGGCCAGCGCGTGCTGCTCCTTGGAGATCGTCGTGGTTGTGACGCGGCAGCCGAAGCGCTGCGCGGCGTGCAGGGCCATGCCGCCCCAGCCGGTGCCGATCTCGACGAGGTGGTCGGCGGGCTTCAGGTCGAGCTTCCGGCCGATGCGTTCGAGCTTGCGGCGCGAGGCAACCTCGAGCGGCTCGTCCGGCGACGCGAAGATGGCCGACGAGTACATCAGGTTGTCGCAGAGGAACAGCCGGAACAGGTCGTTGCCGAGGTCGTAGTGGGCGGCGATGTTCTTCCGCGCACCGGCACGGGTGTTGCGGCGGAGGGCGTGGATGCCCTTGAGGAGCCAGCCGGAGACGCGCGCCAAGCCGCCTTCCATCGCGTCGAGCAGGTCGCGGTTGAGGACCAGCAGGCGGACCAAGCCCACGAGGTCATCGCAATGCCATTGGCCGTCCATGTAGGCCTCGGCGGCCCCGACGGAGCCGCCCGTCGCCATGCGCTGCCACGCCTCGCCGTCCGTGATCCGGAGGCGGACGTCGGGCGCGCCCGGCGCGGGCTGGGCGTCGCCCAGAGTCGTTTCCCCGAGCGCGTCGGCGACCACGAGGCGGCCGTGCCGGAGCCCGGACAGCCGCTCGATCAGGCGGGCGCGGAGCCAGCGGTCGTAGGCGCCGGGGGGCGCGAGGTCGGTGGCGAGGGCGTCGGCGGAAAGGCTCATGGTCGGGGTCAGAGACGCGCGTCGGGGTCCGGATGCGGGTGGAAGGGCACGCGCTTGAGCGTGAGGCGCAGCGCCTGCCAGTAGATCGCGGCGACCACTGTTGCGGTGAGGAAGGGATACCGCGCGAGGCATGAAGCCAACGTGTTGCCCTGCAGCGGCCGGCGTTCCAGCGTGAGCGTGGCGTCGAATTGCCGCTGGCCGCCGTCGAGGACGTCCATGTGCACGTGCAGGTCGTCGCCCGGGGGGGTAAACACCCAATGGTAGCGACGGTCCATCGGCAGGAACGGGGACACGTGGAAGGCCTTTTCGAAGGCGAAGTGCAGGGCCCGACCGCGGCGCTCGGCCCGCTCAGCCGGCAGCAGGTAGGCGTGGCGCTCTCGCCACGGGGTGTTGGTGATCTCGGCGAGCACCCAGTCGAGGGTGTCGCCGTCCTCGCGGTAGCCGTAGTAGAAGCTGACGGGGTTCTGCACGTAGCCGAAATAGCGCAGGTGCGTCAGCAGCCGGATCGGGCCCGGCGCCGGCCGCCCCAGTTCGGCCTCGACGCGGCGCCGCACCGCGACGTCCAGCGGCAGGGCCGGGTCGCCGAAGTAGTCGCTGCGGCGGAACTCGGCGAGGTTGCGGCGCCCCACCGACCAGAACCAGCGGCGGTCGAACACCCGGTCGAGTTCGGCAAGGTCGAGGAGGGGCTGGAACAGCCGGTACTCGAAGGCGTGCACCGCAGGGCTGGTGCGGCGATGCCGGACCACGCCCTCGTACACGGCGCTCCGCAGGGGCACGACGGCGTTCAGGCGGCCGCATCCCCGCGCGCCAGGGCCGTGACGCCCTGGGCGGCCTCGACGCCCGCCTTGATGCCGTCCTCGTGGAAGCCGAAGCCCCAGTAGGCACCCGCGAACCAGGTCCGCCGGCGGCCGTCGATCTCTCCGCGGCGGGATTGCGCGGCCACGCTGGCGTGCGTGTAGACCGGATGGTGGTAAGTCATCCGCGCGACGATGCGGCCCGGATCGATCGCGTCGGTCCGGTTCAGCGTCACCACGAAGGGCTCCGGCGATTCGAGGCCCTGCAGCAGGTTCATGCAGTAGCTAACGCTGCACTCGGCGCCCGGATCGGCGGGCACGAACGCGTTCCAAGCGGCCCAGGCCTTCGGGTGCCGGGGCAGCAGCCGGCGGTCCGTGTGCAGCACGACGTCGTTGCGCTGGTAAGGGATGGCGCCGAGCACCTCGCGCTCGAGGGCGTCCGCATCGCCAAGCAGGGCGAGGGCCTGGTCGCTGTGCGTCGCCATCACCACGGCGTCGAATCGGTCCGAACCGGCGACATGCTCGATCGTGGCGCCGGTGGCGTCCCGGGTCACGCGGCGGACGGGGCAGGCCAGTCGGACGTCGACGCGCCACCGTGCCGCCATCGCCTCCACGTAGCTCGACGATCCGCCGACGACGGTGCGCCACTGCGGGCGACCCTCGACCTGCAACATGCGGTGGTGGTCCATGAAGGCCACGAGGTACCTCGCCGGGAAATCGAGGATGGTCGCCGACGGCGAGGACCACAGGGCCGAGGCCATGGGGACGAGGTGCGCGTCGCGGAACAGGTCGGAGTAGCGGTTCGCCTCGAGGTAGTCCCCGAGCGACGGCCCCGGCCCGGGATCCTTCAGCAGCGTGCCGGCCTCGCGGTAGAAGCGCAGGATCTCCCGGACCATGCGGATGAAGCGCGGCGACAGGAGGTTGCGGCGCTGGCAGAAGAGGGAGTCGA
>JAJTHD010000208.1 GCA_021297925.1 Lysobacteraceae bacterium | reverse complement strand
TGACCGGCATCTTCGGTGCCGGCAACCCGAAGCTCGGGCTGGTGCTGGCGACGCTCTCGCCCTTCCTGCTGCTGCCCGCGGCGCTGCGCGGACCGATCGCCTGGGTGATCGCGGCCACGGCCGTCGGCGTGGTCATCCTCCTCGCCGGGGCGCGGGCGGCCTGGATCACCTACGGCCTCGTGCTCGTGGTGACCGCCTGGCAGGGCTGGGGCTGGCGCCGCGCGGCCTTGGGTCTGCTCGCCGGTGGGCTCGTCACGGTCACGCTCGCCGCCAGCTTTGGGGACTACCTCACGACGCGCATCGAGCGCACCGTAGCGGCCTTCGGCAGTGGCATGGAGGGCGTTGACTTCGCCCTGTCGGGACGCGTCGTCCTTTGGCAGACCACCCTGCGCATCATCGCCGAGCATCCGGCCACCGGCGTCGGGACCGACAACTTCAAGACCGCCTACGAGGCCTATTCCGAAGGCGACGAGTTCGTCGAATGGGGCCGGGGCGGGGCGCTGCACGCCCACCACATCGTGCTCGAAGTGCTCGCGGAAACGGGCGTGGTCGGCCTGCTGCTGTGGTTCGCCGCGATCGCGATCGCCTTGCGGGCATGGCGCTTCGCCGCGCCCGCGTCGCGGCGGCGCGCCGAGGCCCCGGCCCTGGCGCTGGCGGTCACCTTGTTCCCGCTGAACACCCACCTCGCGGTGTACGCAACGTTCTGGGGGGGCGTGGTCCTGCTGCTCGCCGCGCTCTACGCCGGGGCGCTGATGGCCCGCGACGGCCTCGATCCCGACGTCGCTCCCGCCCCCGCGGCATGACCGGTCCCACGGCGCCCGCTCCCCCCGCCGGGCCGGTCGCGCGGGTGCTTTCCGGCATCGCCGCGTGGCCGCCGAGCCTGCATCGGCGCTTGGCGGCGTTCCTCGATGTGGCGTCGCGCCCGCTGATGGCGCGGCGCTGGCGCGTCGCCGACCGCAACCTCGAGGCCTGCTTCCCCGGTGACGACGTGGAGGCGCGCGCTGCCCGGCTCGCCGTGCATCGCCGGTCGCTGTGGCGGGCGGTGTTCGAGCTGCTGCGGGCCTGGTTCGCGCCTTCGTCGGCCCTGCAGGGCGACGCCGACATCGAGGGGCTCGACGACCTGCGCGCGGCCGAGGCGGCCGGGGAGGGCGTGCTGCTGTTGACCGGCCACCTCATGCACACGGAGCTGGCCACGCGCTTCCTCGCCGAGGCGCTGGATGCGCCGGTCGGGGGGGTGGTGCGCCGCTACGACCGCCATCCGCGGCTCGAGCGCCTGCTCGACGGGGCGCGTCGCGCGCGCCTCGGGCCGACGGTCGGCAAGTTCGACACGCGTGGCATGGTCCGCCACCTGCGCGCCGGCGGGCGGCTCGTCTACTCGGCCGACCAGGATTTCTGCCGCGGCCATGTCTTCGTGCCGTTCTTCGGCGTCCCGGCGGCGACTTTCGGCGGCATCCCGCAACTGCTCCGCGCCGGACGCGCCCGCCTGCGATTCCTGTCGATGGCCCGCGGGCCCGACGGGCGCTACCGGGTGCGCGTGCGCCCGACGGGTCTCGAAGCCCACCTCGACGACCCCGAGGCTTTCGCCCGCGGCTACATGGCGCTGCTGGAAGACGCCGTGCGCGAGGCGCCCGACCAGTACCTCTGGGTCCATCGCCGCTTCAAGACCCGGCCGCCGGGCGAGGGTCGGTTCTACCGGTGAGGCCGCTCAGCGGTAGGCCGAGCCGCGCTCGCCGTCCGGCTGCGTCTTGAAGCGCTGGTGCAGCCACAGGTACTGCTCCGGTGCGCGGCGGATCATCGACTCGAGCGCCACCATCACCCGGGCGGTATCGGCGACCGGGTCGGCCGAGGGGAAGCCTTCGAGCTCGGGCAGGACCTCGAGGTGGTAGCTGCCGTCGAGCCGGCGGGCATGGAAGAACGGCAGCACCGCCGCGCCCGACAGACGTGCCAGCTGGTGCGTCGAGGTGAGGCTCCAGGCCGGCCGGCCGAAGAAGGGCACGAACACGCTCTCGCCGCGCCGGCTCTCCTGGTCGGGGGCGAACCAGAGCACGCCGCCGGCCTTCAGGTGCTTGAGCGCCGGGCGCAACTCGTCGCGCGCGAACATCGCGCAGGCGTAGCGCAGCCGGCCGGCCTTCACCGCCCACTCCATCGCCGCCTCGCCGTGCGGGCGGTACATGCCGGCCACTGCGCCGTGCCGGGTCAGCAGTCGCGCACAGAGCTCGAGGTGGACGAAGTGCGCCGACACCAGCAGCACGCCCCGTCCGCGCTGCTGCGCGGCCTCGAGGTGGTGCAGGCCGGTGGCCGTGTACGCCGGATCGCCCTCGTCGACGCGCCCCCACCACGCTCGGGCGAACTCGAACAGGCCGATGCCGGTCTGGCGCAGGTTCTCCCGCGCGATTCGCGTCCGGGTGTCGGCATCGACCTCCGGGAAGCACAGCGCGAGATTGGTTTCGACGACTCGGCGGCGACGGCGCAGCAGGTGCCAGAGCAGGACGCCGAGCGCGGCGCCGGAGCGGCGCTGCAGCGGGGCGGGCATCCGGGCAGCGCACCAGCCGAAGGCGATGGCGAGCCAGGCCGGCCAGTGGCGCGGCCCCAGCGGCGGTGCGCCGGGCGAGGTCGGGGACGCGGAAAGGGACGCGGGCATCGCGCCATTCTAGCGACGACGCCCCCGCGGGCCGGCTGCTACCCTTCGCGCCATGTCGATGAGCTTGGGCCGGCGCCTGCTGCTGGCGTTCTATTCCGCGCTGCTGTGGCTGCTGGTGCCGGTGACGCTCTACCACCTCGTGTGGCGGGGCCTGCGCCAGCGCGAGTACCTGCTGCGCTGGAGCGAGCGCTACGCCCAGCTCGACGCCTTGCCCGACCTGCCGCCCGGCGCGATCTGGGTGCATGCGGTGTCGGTGGGCGAGGTCAATGCCGCGGTGCCGCTGGTCAACGCGCTGCGCGCCCGGTATCCGGAGCGACCGCTGCTCGTCACCACCATCACGCCCACCGGCTCCGCGCGCGTGCGCGCCCTGTGGGGCGACGCGGTCCAGCACGTCTACCTGCCCTACGACCTGCACGGGATGGTCCAGCGCTTCCTGCGCCGGGTCCGTCCCGCCCTCGCCGTGGTGATCGAGACGGAGCTCTGGCCGAACCTCTTCGTCGCCTGCGCGCGGGCCGACGTGCCGGTGGTCATCGCCAACGCGCGGCTGTCCGAGCGCTCGCTGCGCGGCTATCGCTGGATGGGGCCGCTGATCCGTCTGGCGCTGTCCGGCGTTCGCCTCGTCGCCGCGCAGTCGGAGGCGGATGCCGCGCGCTTCCGCGTGCTCGCGGGCGACGGCGTGCGGATCGAGGTCACCGGCAACCTGAAGTTCGACCAGCCACTGCCCCAGGCCACGCGCGAAGAGGCGCTGGGTTGGCGGCGGGCCTGTGGGGTGCGGCCGACGTGGATCGCCGCCAGCACCCATTCCGACGAAGAGGAGGCCGTGCTGGAGGCGCATCGACGGCTGCGCGACACGCATCCGGACGCGTTGCTGCTGTGGGCGCCTCGACATCCCGAGCGCTTCGATGCGGTGGCGGATCGCGTGCTGGGCGCCGGTCTCGCCCTGTGCCGGCGCAGCGTCGAGCGCGCGCCGGATTCGCATTGCGCGGTGTTCCTCATCGACACCTTGGGCGAGTTGCCGGGCTTCCTCGCTGCGGGCGACGTCGCGTTCGTCGGCGGCAGCCTCGTGCCCGTCGGTGGCCACAACACGCTGGAACCGGCCGCGCTCGGCGTGCCGGTGCTGAGCGGCCCGCACACCTTCAACTTCGTCGAGATCACCGCCCTGCTGAAGGACGTCGGTGCGCTCGAGACGGTGGGCGACGCCAAGGAGTTGTCGTCCGCCGTGGCTTGGCTCTGGGCCCATCCGGACCAGGCCCGCGCGCGCGGGCGGGCCGGTCGTCAGCGCATCGACCGCGAGCGCGGCGGCTTGGCGCGCACGCTCGACCTGATCGAGTCGCTGGGCATCACTTCGTCGCGTCGAGACCCGCTTCCGCGTCCGCCGTCAGCAGGCGGTTGACCGCCTCCAGGTCGGACGGCACCAGCGTGCCCGCGGCCTGCTTCAGCGACAGTTCGTTCACGAGGAAGTTGTGGCGGGCCTGCGCGAACTGCGTCTGCGCGGCGAACAGCGTCTGCTGGGCCAGCAGCACGTCGACGATGGTGCGGGTGCCGACCTCGAGCCCGGCCTCGCCGGCCTCGAGCGCGGCCTTCGCCGACACCACCGCGAGGCGGCGCGCCTCGACCTCGGCGGCGCCGGCCGCCAGCGAGCGGTAGGCGTTGCGGGTCTGGCGGACCACGCCGCGGCGCTGCTGCTCGAGCTGCTCGGCGGCGGCATCGCGGTCGGCGATGGCGCGGCGCACGCCGGCCTGCGTCGCGAAGCCGCTGAAGATCGGCACGTTGAGCGTCACGCCGATGTTGTGGCCGTCGCTCTGGCCGTCGGCCGGGAAGTTGAAGCTGCCCGAGCCGCGCGTGCCCCAGGTCGTGGAATCGTTCCAGCCGCCGGTCAGCGTCAGCGTGGGGTAGTGCGCGGCGCGCGCCGTCGAGACGCCCGACGCCGCGGCATCGAGCCGGAGCTGCGCCGACTGCAGCGACGGGTTGTCGGCCAGCGCCTTGTCCACCCAGGCCTGCAGGCCTTCGGTGTCTTCGAGCTTGGGCTGGAACTGGGGCGACAGGCCCTTGAGGCCCTCGAGCGGCTGGCCGGTGATCTCGGCCAAGGCCTCGCGGGCGTCGTCGAGGCGGGTCGCCGCGGCGATCGCGTTGGCGCGCGCGCCATCGTAGCTGGCGCGGGCCTCGTGGACGTCGGTGATCGGCGCAAGGCCGACCTCGAGCCGGGTCTCGGCCTGGTCGAGCTGGCGCTTGGTCGCGGCTTCCTGCGCGCGGGCCGAGGCCAGCGACTCGATCGCCGTCAGCACGCCGAAGTAGGCCGTGGCCACGCGGACGCCCAGCGACTGCTCGGCGGCGGCCCGGTCGGCTTCCGCGGCGGCGGCGGTGGCCTTGGCCGCGGCGAGGCGGCCGTAGTCGGCGTGGTCGTAGATCGACTGCGACAGGTTCACGCCCACCGTGCGGGTGCGGGTGTCGGACGTGCCGGTGCTGCTGCCGAAGATCACCTGTCCCGGGCTGTTGGGGTCGGGCTGCGTACCCACCGAGGTGCTGTCGCCCTTCTGGGCGGTCAGGCTGGCCTGGCCGTTCACCTGCGGCAGCAGGGCCGCGCGGGCCTGGGTCACGCCTGCGGCGGCCGAGGCGGCGCTGGCCTCGGCGGCGGCCAGTTGCGGGTCGCCTTTGCGCGCGAGCTCATAGGCCTCGAGCAGGTCGGCGGAGGCCGCTGGACCGGCGAAACCGGCGATCAGCAGGGGAAGGGCGAGGGGGCGCAGGCGCATGGGCAGTCCTTGGGACGCGGGATCAGAGGGCGAAGCGGGCGACGGGCGCGAACCCGTGCAGGTAGGGGATGTCGGTTTCGAACAGGCTTTCGGTCTGGAGGCCGGCGGGCCCTTGGCGGAGGCAGGCCGCCTCCTGCACCGGGGAATGGCCGCGGACGACGACGAGCCGGCCGCCCGGCTTGAGCCAGCCGAGGAAGCGCTCGGGCACCTCGGCCACGGCGCCGCCGACGAGGATCGCGTCGAAGCGCAACGGGGTGTCCCACGTCGCGACATCGGCCGTGTCGATGCGGACGTTGGCCGCGCCGGTCTCGGCGACGCGCCGCCGAGCCTCCTCGGCGAGGTCGGCATGGCGTTCGAGCGCCACGACGGCGCGCGCGAGTCGGGCGAGGCAGGCGGTCAGGAATCCGCTGCCGGCGCCGATCTCCAGCACCTCGTCGGTGGGCGAGAGGTCGAGCGCCTGAAGCAGGCGGCCCTCGACGACCGGCTTGAACATGAACTCGCCGTGCGCGAGCGGCAGGGCCACGTCGGCGAAGGCCAGCTTGCGGTTCGCGGCGGGCACGAAGTCCTCGCGCGGGATCGCGGTCAGCGCGTCGAGCACGCGCCGGTCCAGCACGTCCCAGGGGCGGACCTGCTGCTCGACCATCGCGTGGCGGGCCTGTTGGAAGTCGATCGACATGGCAAGGGTCCTCGGAGCGGGGCCGGTTAGTGTACGTGGGCGCCGGCCCGGCGACCGGCGAAGACTGCCGCAGCCCGGCGTCGCGGGGCAGTGACGAAGGTCACCGCGACGGAGGTCATGGTCCCCTCGCGTGCGCGCGCAGGAAGAAGTCGACGCAGCGTTCCACGTGCCGGGCGCGCGCCTCGGCGTCCGGGGGCGGGGCCAGCCCGATCAGGACCTGCATGTGGACGATGCCCTTCAGCAGCATGAAGAAGTGCCCGGCGGCCTCGCGCGGGTCGCCGATGGCCAGCTGCCCCGAGGCCTGCACCCCGCGCAGGAAACCCTCCATCTCGTCGAGGGCCCGCTTCGGGCCGGCGGCGAAGTAGAGCGTCGCCAGCCGGGTCGAGCCGCCGGGCTGGGCGACCATCATCCGCATCAGCTGGATGGCGTCCTCGCTGTGGACCAGTCCGGTGAACGCCCGGCCGATCGCGACCAGGGCATCGCGCAGCGACAGGCCCTCGGGCCGCTCGAACAGGCCGTGCGGCAGCTGCTGCTCGCAGCGTGCTTCGACGGCCGCGGTGAACAGGCCTTCCTTGTCGCCGAAGTGGCTGTAGATCGTCAGCTTGGAGACGCTGGCGGCTCGCGCGACCGCATCGAGGCTGACCGCGTCGAAGCCGTGCCGGCAGAACAACTGGCCGGCGGCCTCGACGAGCGCGGCGCGCTTCTCGATGTCCTTGGGGCGTCCGGGGGTGCCGGCACGGGCGGGCGTCGTCACAAGAAATTTATTGAACTGGAGAGTTCGCGAAATATACCATACCCGTGAGTTTATGAATCAGGTTCCGTCCATGCGCCTTCTTTCCCGCGTCCTGCCGCTGTTCGCCCTCGCGATCGTCGGCACGCTTCTGCTCAGCGGCTGCGGCACGGGCGACGCAGACGGCGAGGCGCCCCGACCGGTGCTGGTCCAGCAGCCCCAGCCCGCGGCGGGGGCCGTGCAGGCCTTCGCCGGCGAGATCCGGGCGCGTCATGAAACCCCGCTGGCGTTCCGTGTCGGCGGCAAGGTGGCCCGGCGCTTGGTCGACGTGGGCGATCGGGTCAAGGCCGGCCAGCCGCTGGCCGAACTGGACCCGCAGGACCTCCGCCTCGGTCGCGAGGCCGCGCAGGCCCAACTGCAGGCGGCCGAAGCCGATGCCCGGCTTGCCGCGGCGGAGTTCGAGCGCGTCAAGGTGCTGTTCGAGCGCCAACTGGTGAGCCGGTCGCTGTTCGACGCCCGGCGGAGCACGCTCGACGCCGCCAATTCCCGCGTCGGCCAAGCGCGCGCCCAGCTCGATGTCGCCGGGAACCAGGCCGCCTACGGCGTGCTCCGTGCACCGGCGGACGGCGTCATCGCCGTCCGGCAGGTCGAGGCGGGCCAGGTGGTGGCGGCCGGGCAGACGGTCTTCGGCCTCGCGGAGGACGGCGAGCGCGAGGTCGCGATCGCGTTGCCCGAGGGCGACGTCGCCCGCTTCGAGGCCGGGCAGGAGGTGCTGGTCGAGCTCTGGGCCGCGCCGGGCCAGCGCTTGCCCGGACGCATCCGCGAAATCGCGCCGGCCGCCGATGCGCAGGCGCGCACCTACGCCACGCGCGTCGCGCTGGCGCTGCCGGACGGCCTGCGCGTCGAGCTGGGCCAGAGCGCCCGCGTCTACGCGGCGAAGGCCGGCGCCGCGGCGCTGACCGTCCCGCTCTCGGCACTCGCGGAATCGCAGGGTCGCCCGGCCGTCTGGGTGCTCGACGATGCGCGTCGATCGGCCCGCCTCGTGGCGGTGGAGACTGGCCCCTACGGCGAGGCCGAGGTGCCCGTCCTGCGCGGCCTGCGCGCCACCGACTGGGTGGTGGTCGCCGGCGTCCACCTGCTCCGCGAAGGCCAGCCGCTGAAGCCGGTGGATCGCGACAACCGCCCGGTGCCCGCCGCCGCTCCGGTCCCGGCTGACGCGGCGGACGAGCCGACCGCCGCCTTGCGCGACGGGGCCCGCCGCCTCGACGCCGCGATCTCCGGGTAAGCCGCCATGGCCTCCGCCTTCAACCTCTCCGCCTGGGCGCTTCGCAACCGCGCGCTCGTGCTGTACGCGATGATCGTGCTCGCCATCGTCGGCGTGTTCAGCTACCAGCGCCTCGGCCAGTCCGAGGATCCGCCGTTCACCTTCAAGATCATGGTCGTGCGGACGATGTGGCCGGGTGCCACCGCGGAGGAGGTGGCCGCGCAGGTCACCGACCGCATCGAGAAGAAGCTGATGGAAACCGGGCAGTACGAGTTCGTCCGCTCGTACTCGCGCGCCGGCGAGTCGCTGGTCCTGTTCATGGCCAAGGACTCGATGGTGTCCCGCGAGCTGCCGCAGCTCTGGTACACCGCCCGCAAGAAGGTGGGCGACATGCGCCACACCCTGCCGGCCGGCGTCATCGGGCCGTTCTTCAACGACGAGTTCGGCGATACCTTCGGCAACCTCTACGCCCTGCAGGCGGAAGGCCTCGACTACGCGACCCTGAAGGACTACGCCGAGCGCATCGAGCTCGAGCTGCACCGCGTGCCGGACGTTGCCAAGGTCGAGCTGATCGGCCTGCAGGACGAGAAGATCTGGATCGAGCTGTCGAACACCAAGCTCGCCACGCTGGGCATCCCGCTGCAGGCCGTGCAGCAGGCGATCGACGAGCAGAACGCGGTGGTCGGCGCGAGCTTCTTCGAGACCGGCACCGACCGGGTCAAGCTGCGGGTCAGTGGCGCCTTCGATTCGGTGGAGGCGATCCGGCAGTTCCCGATCCGCGTCGGCGACCGGACCTTCCGCCTGCAGGACGTGGCCGAGGTCCAGCGCGGCTTCGTTGACCCGGCGGCGCCGCGCATGCGCTTCATGGGCAAGGACGCGATCGGCATCGGCGTCTCGATGCGCAACGGCGGCGACATCCTGCAGCTGGGCGAGCGCCTCGATGCCGAATTCGCGCGCATCGCGGAAACCCTTCCGGCGGGCATGGTGCTGGAGAAGGTCAGCGACCAGCCGGCCGCCGTCCGCCAGTCCGTCGGCGAGTTCGTGCGGGTACTGGCCGAGGCCGTGGTCATCGTGCTGCTGGTGAGCTTCCTGAGCCTCGGCTGGCGCTCCGGCCTCGTCGTCGCACTGTCCATCCCGCTGGTGCTGGCGATGACCTTCGCGAGCATGTACTTCCTCGGGATCGGCCTGCACAAGATCTCGCTGGGCGCGCTGATCCTCGCGCTGGGCCTGCTCGTCGACGACGCGATCATCGCGATCGAGATGATGCAGGTGAAGATGGAGCAGGGCCTGAGCCGCCTCGAGGCCGCCGCCTTCGCCTACCAGAGCACGGCCTTCCCGATGCTCACCGGCACGCTGATCACGGCGGCCGGCTTCCTGCCGATCGCGACCGCCGCCTCGAGCACGGGCGAGTACACGCGCTCGATCTTCCAGGTCGTGGTGCTGGCGTTGATCCTGAGCTGGATCGTCGCCGTCGTGTTCATTCCCTACCTCGGCGACAAGCTGCTGCCGGACCGCGAGCAGCTGCTGGCCAGCCACGGCGGCGGCCTCACCGGCGCGGTGCGGAAGGCCGTGGCGAAGCGGCTGCCGCCCCGCATCGCGGCATTGGTCGTGCCGGACACGGCCCACCACGAGGACCCGTACGACACCCCGTTCTACGCCGGCTTCCGCCGGCTGGTCGCGTGGTGCGTGCGCCGACGGAAGACCGTGATCGCGGTGACGATCGCCGCCTTCGTCGTGTCCATCGCGATGTTCCGCTTCGTGCCGCAGCAGTTCTTCCCGTCCTCGACGCGGCTGGAACTGATGGTCGACCTCGAGCTCGCCGAGGGCGCCTCGCTGAAGGCCACCGAGGCGGCCGTAAAGCGGCTCGAGGCCCGCCTCGAGGGCCACGAAGGCATCGAGAGCTATGTCGCCCACGTCGGGACCGGCTCGCCGCGCTTCTACCTGCCGCTCGACCAGAAGCTGCCACAGGCGAACTTCGCGCAGTTCGTGCTGATGACGCCCGACATCGAGACCCGCGAGGCGGTGAAGGCCTGGCTGCAGGGCGTGCTCGATACCGAGTTCAGCGACCTGCAGGGCCGCGTGACCCGCCTGGAGAACGGCCCGCCGGTCGGCTTCCCGGTCCAGTTCCGCGTGTCCGGCGAGCACATCGACGAGGTGCTGCGCATCGCCGGCGAAGTGAAGGCGAAGGTCCGCGCGCACCCGCACACGCGCAACGTCAACCTCGACTGGGACGAGCCCAGCAAGGTCGTGCGCCTCGTGCTCGACCAGGACCGCGCCCGCGCGCTCGGCGTGAGCTCGGCGCAGGTCGCGTCGTTTCTCCAGGGCTCGCTGTCGGGGACGCCGGTCAGCACGTACCGCGAAGGCAACGAACTCATCGAGATCCTGCTGCGCGGCCCCGACGAGGAACGCACGCAGCTATCCCTGCTGGGCTCGCTCGCCGTGCCGACGGCCAGCGGCAAGAGCGTGCCGCTCTCGCAGGTCGCACGCATCGAGTACGGGTTCGAGCCCGGCATCATCTGGCACCGCAACCGGCTGCCGACGGTGACCGTCCGTGCCGACATCGACGGCGGCGTCACGCCGCCGACGGTGACCGCGGAGATCCTGCCGGAGCTGGAGGCGATCCGCGCGGCGCTGCCGCCGGGCTACCTGCTCGAGACCGGCGGTACCGTCGAGGATTCGCAGCGCGGCAGCAAGTCCGTGGCCGCCGGCCTGCCGCTGTTCCTGTTCGCGGTCGTGACCCTGCTGATGCTGCAGCTCAAGAGCTTCTCGCGCACGGCGATGGTGCTGCTGACCGCGCCGCTGGGGATGATCGGCGTGACCTGGTTCCTCTTGGTGCCGCAGGTCCCGTTCGGCTTCGTCGCGATGCTGGGCACGATCGCGCTGTCGGGCATGATCATGCGCAACTCGGTCATCCTCGTGGACCAGATCGAGCACGACATCGCCGAGGGCCACCCGCCCTTCCAGGCGGTCGTCGACGCCACCGTCCGCCGGTTCCGCCCGATCGTGCTGACCGCGTTGGCCGCCGTGCTGGCGATGATCCCGCTCTCGCGCAGCGTGTTCTTCGGCCCGATGGCCGTCGCGATCATGGGCGGCCTGATCGTGGCCACGGCCTTGACCCTCCTGTTCCTCCCCGCGCTGTACGCCGCGTGGTTCCGCATCCGCGCGCCCGAGCCGGCGCCGCGTTATTGAGTACTGCCGGGGCGTAATGCCCGGTCCCCGTTTCGCCGCCGGGTCGTCCGATCCCGGCCCCTCCCCTGGAACCCCGGGTGGCCCGGCGGCGATCCTTCCTCTCTTCATGGCGCGACCCCGTGATTCGCGGTCTAATGCGCGCCGGAAGCAGGGGTGCCCCGCGCGGGCTGAGAGAGACCCTTCGAACCTGATGCGGGTGACGCCGCCGTAGGGAGACTTCGACGCGACGAACCGCGCCCCTGCCTGTTTTCCACGCCCCGACCGGGGCCGAGCCGAGTGCGCATGCCATGAACGCCGTCGCCAAGGACCTGCTGGACAAGACCCGCCAGCTCTCCGAAGAAGTCACCCGCCCGATCCCGGGCTCGACCAAGATCTACTTGGAGGGCTCGCGCCCCGATCTTCGGGTGCCGATGCGCGAGATCGCGCTCAGCCCCACGCCGCGCACGGTGGGCGTCGAGAAGAACGCGCCGCTGGCGGTCTACGACACCTCGGGCCCGTACACCGACCCGAACGCGAACATTGACCTGGCT
>JAJTHD010000079.1 GCA_021297925.1 Lysobacteraceae bacterium | reverse complement strand
CGACCAGCACCGCGCTGGCCTCGGCGCCCCCGGTCGGGAAGTCCGCATTCGGATGCAGCACCTCGACCGACACCCCCTCGACCGACCACGTCCGACCTTCCAAAGCGACGCGTCCTCCGCTCCTTCCGGGCGGCATCCAGTGTTCCCGCACCTCGAGCCCCTCGAGCACCCCAGCGGCGCCGCCTGCACGACCGGCATTGCCGCGAGTCTGCACCCAGAGGTCGATCCGGCGGACTCCCAGCGTCTGCAAGGCCCGGGGAAGCCCGGCACCCTCCGGCCCGGCATCGACCAGCACGTCGTGGTCGGCCGAGCGCAGCAGCACGGCGTCGCCGCGGGGGAGATCGAAGACCCACACCTCGAGGTCCCCCATCGCCGGCCGCGACGATGCCGGCCAAAGCATCGGGACGAGGAGCAGCAGGCCGGCCAGCCGGAATGGCGTGCCTCTCGGCATCAGCACCCACCCGAGTCCCAGCGCCGCAGCACCGAGGACGAGGGGGGATGGCGGCGATACCGGCCACAGCATCGCCAGATCGGCCGGTACGGTCCGCAAGGCCCCCTCGAGCATCGACATCAGGCCCGCGGCGGCCTGCCAGCACAAGGCGGCCCACGGATCGGCGCCGAGGGCCGAGGCGGCCACGCCGGCAACGGCCAGGGGCACGACGCCGAGGCTGATCCACGGAATGGCCACCAGATTCGCCAGGGGCCCGAGGCCGGGCACGGCGAGGAAGGCCGCGGCCAGCACGGGCAGCAGGCCGAGGCTGGCCACCCACTGCGCGCGCAGGAATCCGGGCACCGGACGCCCCGTCGGCCCGCAGCCCCAGACCAGCAGGGCGACGCCGCCGCAGGACAGCCAGAACCCCGGGGTCATGACGGCGAGCGGATCCACCGCGAGCACGATCCCGACCGCGAGCGCCAGGGGCTGCAACGGGCCGACGCGCCAGCGCCGGGTCGCGACGATGGCGACGATGCCGATCATGAGGGCCGTCCGGACCGTCGGCAGGCTGGCACCGGCAAGGACCGCATAGACGGCCGCGACCCCGAACGCGCCCCAGGCGGCCGCGATGGGCCGCGGACAACGGCGCGCGGCGCCGGGCGCCAGCCACCAGGCGACGCGCACCACCGCCACGCCGACCAGCGCGACGAGGGCGACATGGAAGCCGCTGATCGCGATGAGATGCGTCAACCCGAACTGCCTCAACAGGGTCCAGTCCTGCTCGACGAGCCCGCGGGTGTCGCCGATCGACAGCGCGCGGACGTAGCGCGCCCGGACCGGCCCGAGGCAATCGACGAGGGTCGTCGACACGGCCTCCCGCCAGCGGTCGATGGCGGCGCCGAGGCCGCGAGCCTCGCCGAGGTCGAGGGCGGGCGATCCACCCCGGACCCGGGCGATCGCAACGACACCGTCCACGGCGGCGCGGCGCGCGGCGTCGTCCAGACCGGGACCACGCGAAGGCGGCGGACGGTGCAGGCCGACGGTCCAGCGGCCACGACGCCCCGCCTGCACGCCCTCGCCGTCGCGGAACCAGCGCAGCTCGACCCGCCGTCCCACGAGGGCCGCGGCCGCGGCGGGCCATGGCCCGTCGGCCGACTCCACCTCGAGGGTCGCGACCAGGCCCGAGGGGCCGTGCAGCGGCAGGCTGACGATGCGGCCCTCGATCACCGCCTCGACGCCCTCGGCCTCGATCGGCAGGAAGGCGGTGACCGCGCGCTGCGCGTGGACGCCGGTCCAGGCCGCGCCGCAAGCCACGGCGAACACCAGCATCGCCGCGTGGCCGAGGACACCGCCCCTGAGCATGGCCCTCGCGAGCAGTGCCAGCATTCCTGCCCCCACGCCCACGGCGACGGGCACCGGTGTCGGCGCGAAGGCGACGGCGACCGCCCCGACGAGGGCGGCCGCGATGAACGCACTGGATCCGGGGCGTCCCTGCCCTGCGTCCATGGCCTATCCGGGGGTCCAGGGATGCAGCCGGCCGCCGCGGAGCTCGAGCACCCGGTCGAGCCGGCTCGCGAGCCGGCGGTCGTGCGTGACCATCACCAGTGCGGTGCCCTGCGCGCGGTTCAGGGAGAGCATCAGGTCGAAGACGATGGCGGCCGAGGCCTCGTCAAGATTGCCGGTCGGCTCGTCGCCCAGCACGCAGGCCGGACGGGTGACCAGCGCGCGGGCGACGGCGCAGCGCTGCCGTTCACCCCCGGAAAGCTCGCCCGGCTTGTGGCCGAGGCGATGGCCCAGCCCGACCTGCTCGAGCAGCGCCTTCGCCGGCGCCTCCGCCGCCGCCGCGGACTCGCCGCGGACGAGCAGCGGGAGCATCACGTTCTCCAGCGCCGTGAACTCCGGCAGCAGGTGGTGGAACTGGTACACGAATCCGAGAGCGCGATTGCGCAACCGGCCACGCTCCGCGTCCGACAGAGCCGCCATGTCCTGACCGGTCACGCGCACGTGGCCGGCACTCGGCGTATCGAGCCCGCCGAGCAGGTGCAGCAGCGTGCTCTTGCCGGCGCCCGAGGCGCCGATGATCGCGACGGATTCACCGGGTTCGATGGCGAGGTCGAGGTCGGCGAAGACCGGGGTCTCCAGCGCGCCCTCGCGGTAGGTCTTGGACAGTCGTCGGGCTTCGAGGACGGGGCTCATGGGATCACTCGTAGCGGAGCGCGCTGGCCGGGTCGGTGCGCGAGGCGCGCCAGGCCGGGTACAGCGTGGCGAGGAAGCACAGCGACAGCGCGACCACCGCCACGCTGGCGACGTCCGACGGATAGACCGCCGTGGGCACGCCGCTGATGAAGTAGACGTCCGACGGCATCAGCTCGCGGCCGGTCCAGCCCTCGATCGTCTTCACGAGGGCGCCGAGGTTCAGGCTCAGCAGCACGCCGGCGACCACGCCGACGAGCGTGCCGACGACGCCGATCACGCTGCCCTGCACGATGAACACCGCCATCACCTGGCGGGGCGTGAGGCCCAGGGTGCGCAGGATGGCGATGTCGGCCTGCTTGTCCTGGACCAGCATCACCAGCGAGGACACGAGGTTGAATGCGGCGATGGCGATGACCAGCGAGAGGAGGATGAACATGACCGTGCGCTCCATGCTGAGCGCGCTGAAGAAATTGCGGTTGTCGCGCATCCAGTCGCTGACGCGCGCCTCGACGGGCAGGCTGCGCAGCAGGTCGTTCGACACCGCCGAAGCGTCCCACAGGTCGTCCAGCTTGATGCGGACGCCGGTCACGCCGTCGCCCAGCCGCAGCAGCCGCTGGGCGTCGCCCAGCGCCACGAAGGCGAAGGTGCTGTCGGCCGTGTACTCGCCCATCGAAAAGATGCCGGCGACCGTGAAGCGCTTGGACCGTGGGATCGCCCCGAGCGGCGTGCTGGAGAACTCGTTGAGCGTCGCGTTGATGCGGTCGCCCACCTGCACGCCCAGCTCCAACGCCAGCTGGTCGCCGAGCAGGACGTTGAACTCGCCGTCGCGGAGGTCCTCGATCCGCCCCTCGCGCATGCGGTGCGCGAGCTCGGAGACCGCTCGCTCGGACGCCGGGTCGATGCCCATGACGAGCGCCGCGTGGGTGCGCCCGCCGCTCAGCAGGCCCTCGCGGCGGACGTAGGGAGCCGCCCCGGCGACGCGGGGGTCGGCCTCGACCGCCGCGATGACCTCGCGCCAGCCGTCGAGCCCGGCCCGCGTGCCCTCCACGGTGACGTGCGCCACCGACCCGAGCAGGCGATCGCGGATCTCGCGCTGGAAGCCGCTCATCACCGCGATGGTGGTGATCAGCGCGATCACGCCGATGATGATCCCGAGGATCGACGCGGCGGAGATGAAGCTGATGAAGCGATTGCGGCGCTTCGCGCGCAGGTAGCGCAGGCCGATCGCCAGCGGCAGCGGTTGGAACATGCGTTCAGCCCATCCAGTGGTGCGGGACGACCGGTGCCGGGGCGGCATCGGCCCAGAGCCGGCAACGCCGGCGGGAATCGGGCGACAGCGTATCCGGCCAGAACACCCATGCGCCGCTCCCGTCGTCGCGCCGGAGGACGACGAGCGGCCAGCGTTCAGTCAGCGTGGCGGACCCGGCGCGCCCCTCCCCGACCGCAAGGCGGCGGCCGGGGCACAACCGGAGCACGACCGGTGGCCGGCGCGCGGCACGGACGGACCACGATGCGCCGGCAGCGGCGCCGAAGGCGAGCAGGACGGCCGGGACGACCGCAGGTGCGATGCCCCGAGGCAGCGCGTCGGGAAGGCCCGAGTCAGCCAGCGCGCCCGCACAGGACAGGGGAAGGACCGCGGCCGCGACGATGCCCCAACGCGACGGGCGCCACTCAAGGCGGCAGGACGAGGAGTCGGTCGACGAAGTCGGCAAGGGCGGGATCCTCCGGGCGCTCGCGGCCCATGCACCACCGCCACAGGATGTCGTCTTCGGTGTCCAGCAGCCGCAGGAAAAGCGCGCGATCCGGATCGGAAGAAGTCGCCCAGTCGCGGTCGAGGAAACGCTCCATCAGCTGGTCGAGCTCGCGCATGCCGCGCCGGCAACGCCACCTCAGGCGCCTGAGCTCCACGGGATCGACCCCGGCCACGATGCGCCCGCCCCGGCCCGTTCCGCCGTCAGAGCACGCCGGCCCAGACCGCGCCAAGCACGCCCCACAGGGCGAACAGGAGCGCGCCGCCCAGCGCGTAGGCCTGGAAGCGGTGCATCACCGTGTTGTAGGTGCAGTGGATCCACGAGTGCGCCACCCGCGTCGCGACGAAGCCCCAGGCGAGCGCCAGAGCGGCCACCGAATCGACACCCGTGGCGATGGCGGCCAGGCACGCGGCATGGAACAGCACGGGCAGTTCGAAGAGGTTGCGGAAATTGTCGGCCGCGCGCTGGTCCTCGAGGGCCTCGACCATGGCCCGGTTCGACGCCACCTTCTGCGGATGGATGTGGCGACGCTTCATCTCGGGGATGCGCGTCAGGTACAGGCGCATCCAGACGGCCAGCACGAGGCCGACCATCGCCAGCATCGGCCAGACCCACGGAGAGGCGGCCATCACGCGCCCCGGCGCGCGAGCATGAGCTTCTTGATCTCGGCGATCGCCTTCGCGGGATTCAGCCCCTTCGGGCAGGTCCGCGCGCAGTTCATGATCGTGTGGCAGCGGTAGAGCTTGAAGGGGTCCTCGAGGTCGTCGAGGCGCGCGCCGGTGTCCTCGTCGCGGGAGTCGATGATCCAGCGGTAGGCCTGAAGCAGGATGGCCGGGCCGAGGTAGCGGTCGCCGTTCCACCAGTAGCTCGGGCAGCTCGTCGAGCAGCAGGCGCAGAGAATGCACTCGTAGAGGCCATCGAGCTTCTTGCGGTCCTCCGGCGACTGCAGGCGCTCGCGGCTGGCCGGCGCGGCGCTCTGCGTGCGCAGCCACGGGCGGATCGACGCGTACTGCGCGTAGAAGTGGGTCAGGTCCGGCACCAGGTCCTTGATCACCGGCATGTGCGGCAGTGGGTAGATCGGCACGTCCTTCTTGCCGCAGTCATCGATG